>CALGTP010000811.1 GCA_937902105.1 uncultured Actinomycetes bacterium | reverse complement strand
CTTACATCAGGTTGCGGACGTTCACGATCCGATAGTACTGATTCGCACGGGTATCAATCGTACCGGTGCCGGTGCCGTCCGCCTTCGCAAACGGGTTAGCAACGATACCGTAGCGTGTCTGGAATCCAATCTTCGGCTGGAAGCTGTTGGGGTCCTGCGCACGGAGCATCTGGAGCGGCACATACGGGCAGTAGAACAACCCTGCGTCATACGGGCTCGTTCCACGATAGCCAACCACGAAGTGATTGACATCGTTGACAGCGGCATACGGATCGATATACACCTTGTAGCGACCCTGAAGGGTGCCAACGAACGTGCTACCCGTGTCGTCCACGGAGAGCTTCGCATCGTAGTTCGGAGCATACGAGAGCAGCTCCGAGGCCGCAAGCGCACTGGCAACGTCAGACGAGCACAGCACGATGTTGCCCTTCCCACGACGAGTCGCCTTGGCGATGGCGTTTGCGTCGCGTTCGATCTGGAAGAAGAGCCCCTTAAACCGCTCCACCATCCAGCGTCCATCCGAGTCGGTGTCAAGGTCGAACACACCAGCAGTCGTGGTGTTGTTGTTCGCACCAAGCACGGCACCGAAGTAGATGGTACGGATAATCTCGCGGTTAATCTCCGCAAGAATCTCCGCCGACAGGATATTCGCCAGTTCAGTCTCGGCATCAAGCCCGTGAACCGCCTTCAGATCCTGCGCGATTTCGATCGTGTACTCCGCCTTGAGCTTTCGGGTCACCGCAGTCACGGTCACCTTATCGATCGAGAACGCCATCTCGGGGATGCTGTTCGCGCTCGAATCACCACGCGTTTCACCAATCGCGGTCGTCATACCCGTGTCATACAGGTAATTCGTCGAGTTGGAGAGCGCCGAGGTGTTACCAGAGGGCAGCGTGCCCGTCTGTGCGGCACCATTCGCTGAGAAGCCCGTGTTGGCCTCGTTGAACAGCGCCTCCGTGCCACTCTGCGACGTGTACCGAGACTTCATCGCAAAGATGAGGCCCGTCGGACCGGTCATCGGCTGGACGCCGCACAGGTCATACGCGATCAGGTTCGGCATGGAACGACGAATGAGCGAGATGAGAATCGGATCAAACCCCTGAAGGTTCGCCCGCGGGAACGCACCCGCCGCGTTAGCTGGCGCGGCTTCAGACAGCAGTGTCTGATCCATATACTGCGCCGACTTGCTTACTTCTCGTGAGGTATTCTCCAAGCAGATCGCAGTGACCCGCTTTTTCCACGACTCCTTGATTTCAGGAAGATCGGGATGATTGATGACCTTCGCCCACTTGCTCTTGATCTCTTCTGTCAGAAATGTGTCTGCCATGTGCGTGAACTCCTAATGTGTTGCGCGTCCGTGTGACAACGCTGCTGATTGTTATTTAGACTTCGATGATTTTACAGTTTACCAATCACTCGACTTCACCTGCCGAGTAATCGCGTCGGCAACCAAATCCGCTTCACCCTTTGCGCCTCTCGGTTCTGTCACTTCCTGCACATTCTCTTCCGGCAGACGGGTTGCACGACTCGTCGGCTTCTCGAAGTAACTCTCCTTCAGCATTGTCAACTTCTCGCGGAAGTCCTTGGCATTGACATACTGTGTATCCTCTGCCAACTTCTCCAGTTTTCCTGCCTGCGCCTCACTCATGTCACGCGCAAATGTCGCGACAATCCGTTTCTTGTTTGCTGTCTCGGCCAACTGCCGCAGCTTCAGCTTCTCTGTATACTGCTCATTCACCTGACGCTTGAGTGTCTCCACCTGTTGCGTAAGGCTCTTTACGACATTGACCTTGCTGGTCGGCACGTCGATGTAGTGCTCCTTGAACAGCTTCTGCAAGCCAGTCAGGAAGTTCTCCGACAGTTCTGTGCGCAGCGAGGTCCGCACCGCCACCTGATTCGTCTTCACCCACTCTTCGACAACGACGTCGAGATAGGTATTCAGACGATTCTCAATGAGCCGCTGTGACTCCGCCAGACGACGCGCATGCACCTTCCGATAGTGCTCGTGAATCTGCTTGCTGACCTGTCGTGTGGTATCCTTGATCGCCGACTCAAAGATCGAAGCGACTTTCTTCTGCTGCTTGACATTGAACCCAGCGGACTCAAAGAGGGACGCCTTCGGCATCTTGATGGAAATCTTCAGTGACTCCTTCATGTCCTTCTTCTTCTCGTCGTCGGCTTCCCTGTCGAGCACCGCATTGATGTCCTTCTTTTCTTTCGCTTCGGCATCCTCGTCCTCGTCCTCGTTGACGTCCTTCTTCTCGTCGTCGTCCTCTTCGGCTTCGTCGACTTTCTTCTTCAGGAAGTCCGGCTTCTCGTCGTCGTCCTCTTCGTTGACGTCCTTCTTCTCGTCGTCGTCCTCTTCGGCTTCGTCGACGTTCTTCTTCTCGTCGTCGTCCTCGTCGGCTTCGGTGACGTCCTTCTTCTCGTCGTCCTCGTCGTCGTCGGCCTCGCTGACGTAAATTTCGGTGACAGGCAGATTGGCCAGCTCATCAATGGCCTTATCGAGGTCATCAACGCTCTCGTCCTTCTTCTTGTCGCCAAACTCGACCTCGACCTCGTCGGCTTCGTTCACCTTTTCCGGGTCTTCGTCATCTTCGGTCACACCAGTGAGGTGTGTGGGTTCTGCACCAACGGCCCGTGGAATAGACGAGTCCGTTTTCAGACTACCGGCATAGTTGAGCTTTGCATCCGTTGCATCGCCGAGTTCATCATACGAACCCCCCTTAAGATTGGTGGGTTCCGAATTGCGCGGGCTCAGTTGCGCAGCGGAAACTGGATTAACAAGCGATTCTGCCATTGGTGTTGTCCCTCAAAATTCTGCCAAGCCATCGAGGCTCAGCACAGATGTTATATATTTAGCGTTATGCTACTCTCTACGAAACTTGCGTGCCTTTTCTCAACTCACGCATAAATGTTTCGAAGATGCGTGTTTCTAACGCCCGGGCCTGTGTTCGAGTTTTCACGACAGCTTTTGTGCTCGCCTTGTGCAGTGCCTGGACTTGTGCGGCCGACAGCACGCCGTTGTCCCAGACCCACTCGTGCTGCTCTCGCAACCCACGCACGAACGCCTGTGGTGCACTCGGGTCCGCTACGATGTCTGCGGCTGTTGCCAGAAAGAAATCGTCTGCGACGACATCTCCATCCATAGAGTTTTCCAACGAACCGACACCGCGAGAGGACACACCAAACTTGACGCCCTCGTCAATAAAGGACTTGACGATCTTACCGAATGGGGTGTCCATAATTTTCGCACGACCCACGAAGTCGTTGCCATTGGCTTCGAGTTTCGTAATCATGTGACTGACACGATCAAGATTGATATGGGGCGACTCGGGATGCCCCAGTTCACCCAACGCACGATTCTGCATGACGTATTCCGTATTGTAGCGTTCGACTTCGCGCTCCAATACTGACATGGGATAGGTGCGCCCGTTACGATTCTTCACTTCCGCCTGGAGGAATACACCCTCGATGGTATAGGCTTTCTGCCCATCCTTCGTGGCTTCCACCAGCGGCTTGACGTAATCGTAAACTTCTGCGATGAGTTTCAT
>CALGTP010000810.1 GCA_937902105.1 uncultured Actinomycetes bacterium | reverse complement strand
TCGTGGTGGCACACAGCTCGAATGTGTGACAGGTTCCGTTGTCTGCACGATCCGCCGTGGGCAATGATTGGGCTTCGGGCATTACTTAGTGGCTTCGGGCACTACTTAGT
The DNA here is from genome assembly GCA_937902105.1 of uncultured Actinomycetes bacterium. GTDB lineage: Bacteria > Actinomycetota > Acidimicrobiia > Acidimicrobiales > Ilumatobacteraceae > Casp-actino8. The sequence continues at coordinate 3,444 of CALGTP010000810.1, read as the reverse complement.
TTGGTTTGGGCATTACTTAGCTATGGCTTGGGCTTAGTGGAGCGGCTGGCACGGCGTGGCTCGAGGTTCGAGCGGCGCATGCGTAGGTACGGTGGTTTGTGGTGAGTCGATAGTCTGAAGAGGCGTCAGACGCAGCTGCACCTCTCACAGGCTGTCAACGCAGTCAGAATTGTTATTTTAAAATGGCGGATTAAAAAGACGGCACTGTAAGCTGTACTCCGGAAGCAGACAAGACTAAAGAAACATCAGACGCGAGTGGAGGTGATCGGGTGTCACCACCAGAGAACGCGAATGGACGTGTTGATGTGCCACAAATAGGGGGACAAAGCACCGCTCCAAAGTAGGTGTAAAAAGACCCGTTTAAATAACAGCAGATCCACCGTTTCTTCACGCCCTCCAAAAACTCGAGTTCGCTAGGCAACTCCGGAGTTCAGTCCCCCGTTCAGTCCACTGTGCAGAGCTAAATCAACAACCCGCAAGTCTAAGAGCCACATTAGGCCGTGCTCACCAGCAAAGATGTACCAACTGCAAACCCGCAAGCTTCTGGTGACGGTTTACTTGCTGCGAGCCCGCAAGCTTCTGGTGACGGTTTGCTTACTGCGAGCCATCAAGTTTCTGACAACTGAGCATAAAAGGAGGGACACCGAAACCCCGTCGAGCAAACAACCTCGCCAGCACAGGGGTAGCAGTCAAACACCGATCAACAACACGAGCAAAACAAGATAGACAGTCAGCGAAACTCGAGCTTCAATCCGAATGCCTAAAACGCAGCAGTCGATCATTCCGAGCAATTGAACGACAATCTCCAGTAGGCTGAAATCAATAGCTAGCTGTTTGGTGTTAGAAATTCGGAACGACAAAGCGAGTCCGTATAAACGGCGAAGTTTAAATCTCGTGACGGCTTGACAGTTGAAGCTGATAACGGTGAGAAGTTCCTTTTCGACGCAGACGGACAACAGCTCGGCCTCCCAAGCGGCAACTTGATTTAGTTTCTGGGAACAACTCTGGCACGCGCCGAGGACATGAGGGACTGCCAGTCCAAAGAGCCGTCCTCCAAAGACAGGCAAGCGGCCTGGGACTTCTCTGTGTACAGGCACCAGCACAAATAAATGAGGACAGGGATCAAGGCTTCGCAGGAAATGATTCACGTGGCTCGTCTCGTGGTTAACATGTACAGAGTGACGCGCGTGCTGAAAGTTTCCGCACAAAAGGACGGCACTGTAGAACTGAACCGAAAACACAGGGCCTTCAAAGCAAATGTGCTAGAGTTTATGGGGTTGACCAATTGCCGCATCAGCGAGTCATTCTACGAGGGACTTTTCGCTGACATTAGCTACTGCGAGGTAGCTGCTATTAACAGGCCGGAGCTGTACACAAAAGGCTTTTCAAAACTCGTGGCCAAATGCCCAGAGAAGAGCAGTGAGCCTCTTTCTAACTGCGGTGTGTTTGACTAGGATGTGTTCGTGTAGTGCAAGGAAATCAGGCTCGGCGAATCGGAGATATCGCGGATCGTGGAGCTCGTCAATGAGATGTACGAGAACCACTAATCAATGCCGGGCATGAAAACAGGCAACAATCCGATTTACGCGGCCCACGTTGAAACTGATACAATGATGAAGTAACTCGAAATGTTCAGTGCCGTCGCCGATTCTCTGTTCCCTGAAGGCGCCGAAAGCCTCGAGCAGTTTACGAGAGGACTGATGGCTGCGCTCTGCAATCACAGGCGGGTCAAATCGCCGAAAACCAAAGACAACAAAATGCCGAGCTACGCCGAGCTGTGGGGCATGATGGATCTCGCCAAGTGGGACTCAAAGTTGCCCCAAACCAATCGGTTGCTGTTTGATGAATACTGTGTTGCCATCTTCAAGCTTGCGTCGGTCGTGCTCGGAGTGCCTTTCCCTGACAGAATCAGCCGCCTGGCTTGGTGTGTAAGGTGGGGCTCGCTCCTGCTGACCTGGCGAGTGGCCAGAGGCTTCGTCGCCGACACCAAGATGCGCCCTCCACGGGTGCAAAACATGGAGCTGCACCTTAGTTCTGACACCGAACTGACTTCCAAAGATCGCGCTGCACTTATGAACGAAGCACATCAACTGTTTGAAGCGGAAGCGCACGCCGGCAATCTACAAGGTTTAGGTTACAGGGTGCTCTCCACAACAGCAGTTAAAGACCGCAATTTGTTTGAAAAGGCACTGCCGTTATTTAAACCGTATGAGGCATAGTTTTGGGAACAGTTTCGACGTCTGTCCTTCGGGCCCGACCAGCGCTGTTAGCGCTCTCCACCCAACATCAAGCTCAGTTTGTCTGACGCCGCCCATCTAATGAAGCCCGCTGCATAATCGTCCATTATCAACTTCCTGCTGACGGACTTGAGGACGAGCAAGACGAGTCAACTGCTTCTGAGCAGCCACTCCACAAGGAGCACACTGGTTGAAGCGCTGGCGCAGCATCTCCGCAATTGTTGCGATATACTTTGCCCCGACGATCAAATCTTGCAAAATGTTTTTGTGTACGCGAGGCTCCTGTACCCTGAAGGCGAATCCAGTGCTTCCAAGCTGCAGAAAGTCATGACGAAGACCGCCGAGTAATGGACGAAAAAGTTCTTGAACAGCACTACGTTGTTTCTGGCCGGGTCCGTGGAGCTGGTGATTAAGTTGCTCGATCAGAAAGCAGCGCTCGAGCAAGAGCTAAAGCAACTACAAGATTGCGACAACATCGACCAAGCCTTCCAGGATTCGCGCCGCGAGTTCGTTCAGCAGCTTCAAACCGGCCTTGACGAGAGTCCCTACTACCTGGACGTGGTGCTGCGGCGGCTGCTGCTGCGTGTCTTCGCCGAAGGCTGGCTGTCGGGAGACCACATCGAACGAATTTTCACGTTGTAGCTCGACGCAAAGACCCAACTCGACTTCCAAAACGGCGTGAGAGTGCTGGAGGCGCCGCGCGAACTGGTGCGGTACAAACACGAACCGATCGTTTCAAAGCCGTAGCGAGGAGGCACTAGTCTCAAAGAGAAAATTGAAGAGCTGCGGGGAATCGCAAAAGCGAGTCAGATTCATGTCAAAGAAGATTTATTTGTCGGCATCGGCAAGCTCGCGTTCTGTCTCGACCCGAATAACCGCCCGACCGACAGCTAGCAGTGGCTTCAACTTTCGTTCGAGCTGGACAAAGACCAAGTGAGCCAAATCGTTACGGGGCCCCGCATCGACTGGTTCGCCCTGAAGGTGCGGAAGTGTTGCGGCGGGTAAAACGCAGTGACGTTCCAGAACCGATGCATCCAAAAGTACAAGATGCTGCTGGACCTGGATGACGATAAAATTTAAATCGCGGCGGAAGCGATGTGGCCCGTGGAGGAGTTAACAGATTAAGATAGTTAATAAATTTGACAAGAACATAACACTGTGGGGTCGTGGGTCTGGTCACTTCTTGCATGTCTCAGTAGGGCAGTCG
>CALGTP010000809.1 GCA_937902105.1 uncultured Actinomycetes bacterium | reverse complement strand
CAGCTGACTTACCCCGGCTTACCCCTTCCGTCCCCTTCCTGGAAGGAATGTGGCGAGTTGTTGGAGCAGCTGCAGGCTCGAGAGAAGTTCGAGAAGGAGGGCTGGGAGATTCCAGCAGTCGAAGCGCAAGACGCGCTTCATTTGGGCAGTCAGTCCAAACCGAGCCCCTTCCCACCAGACTTCGACAAATTGAAGAAGGTCTGTGCCGAAGATGCAGATGCAGATGCAGATGAGAAGCTGCCGAAGCGCCCCAAGAAGGAAGATGCAGATGCAGCTGAGAAGCTGCCCAAGCGCGCCAAGAAGGAAGATGCAGATGCAGATGAGAAGCTGCCCAAGCGCGCCACAGACAATCCTACAACGCTTTCTGGCGTGATGAACCTCAGATGCTGAAATTGTTTTTTCGTGGTGCTCAAGGCTACTTGCTCCACAATTCCCTTTGATAGATTCGCTCCACATTTGTCCTTCGGACAAGTTGCTTTCGCACATTTGGTAAGCGATACCTTCTTTCGCACAATTGCTAAGATAGATTCACTTGCTCCGCACTTTCCCGTTATGCTCCTTTAGATTTGATCCACAGTGGTTGCTTGCTTTTTTTAAATTTCACATTTTAAAAGCAGCTTCAGCAAATAAGGACTTCACAGCCTGGAAATCAGCTTCAAGATCACATACCAGAGCTTTTCCGCTTCCTGTGCTACCTGAGAGAGGGGAAAGGGTGCGACGGGCAGTATATAAAAAATCATCGTAACTGTCGAAAGGCTTCCAAGCTTCTGAACTGGCACCAACTGAAGGAGAGGCAGTCTGCCATTGTGAACGCATATGCCTTAGTCGCCGCAAGCTACGCGTGTGTGTGTGACAGGTTGGTTTCGCAATGTTCAGTCTTAATGTGTGACTGTGTGAACACTTACTGTGCTTACAGGCTGTGGCAAGCGATGTTTAACACCGACCAAGGCAGCGAATGGTGTCAAAGCTGAGCGAAGAGGCAGAGATTTTGCTTGGAGGCAGCTGAAGAAAGAAGTTCTTCGGTTATGAAAAAGGCACATGGCGTCATTTGAGCAACAACACTCACAACACTGTAACCGTACAATAAACACGAATTAATTTCATATCTATCTAAGAATATATAAGGGGTGTGTGTGTGTTGCTACTTGGGTCCGACATGTTTATGCACTCACTGGTTGCACTCCTTAGAATTTTATCAGCATGGCGAAACATATCTAAGGTCACTGCTGCATTTCCTGAGGGTGAATCACCTCCAATGCCGGATGTGGATAATTTTGATGCTGGACAGGTTGTCTTGGTACCGCGGGCAGGCACGACTGGCGACTGGTCACTTGGTGCCTTGGATGTATAGCTGCGCAAGGCGTTAGTGTACACATATACATTTCAATTCGCGTTTGGCTAATTTCAGAATTCGTAGCGTATTCAAGGCTATGTGCTCTCAGTGTGGCGACGCTTTAATCGTCAGGGCAGGCTTGTTAATCATCCGATGCCGGCGTCTGGTTGCCATGCGCTGCGGATTGCTGCTTTGCAGCCATCAGGATTGCTAAGCAGTGAGTTTACTTGCAATGAGCTCTCGTTTGTGTCTCAGCTGTGTTTAACACACTGTGATCACCCCTTATTTGAATGTTTTCTTCTAGAGGTCAGCCTCTTGTGCATATTCACGGTTACTTGTGCTACCTGGTTTGAACGAGTTTCAACTGAGGCATATGTGTTCCCATCTGAATCGGTTCGCATGGTCCTGGACGTCGAGGAAGAGGCTTGCACAGACAAATTCCTTTGCAGACTTGATGCGGTTGCCAGGGTGCACTTATACTTGATGTTGTTCTATGATTTTCTACGTAGAACATTGATGGGTATTGTAGGGGTACGATGGGGTATGTAGGATTTGACAGCGCCGAGTAGAGCATACGTAAGCATACGTGCAAAATAAGTTAAGGCTACTCTGAAGATGTTGGAGGTGATGGAAGGCTCAGACATCAGGGGCGATTTACCCAAGAAGGCCAAGGCCAAGGCCAAGGCCAAGCCCAAGAAAGGCAAGGCCGGTTCCAAGAAGAAGGGCCTCCACATCAAGAAGAACTTCTTCAAGAAAAAAACAGTAGCAGAGAAAGTCATCGAGAACGTCCCTGGCAACTACACGAGGTCAATGACAGGCACAGGAGCTTTGCTGATCAGGCAGCAACTTCAGAAAATCCTGGAGCTAGACAGCTGCTTGCACCCCTTACGCCCAATCTACGATTTGGACGGAACCTCCCGCCTCAAGCTGAAAGATCCGGCACGGTTGTTGAACAAACATTGCAATTACATGCATTTACGTTATCCGTCTGCACTTGGATGGCCAGTTCACTTAGTAAGTCAGGTTATAACCTAGTTATAACATGTTATAACTTAGTTAGGCCACTTATAATTAGGTTACAACCTAACTTACTAAGTGAACTGACCATCCAAGTAGTTGTTCAATCAAGCTTAGGAGATCTTAGGAGTGGGTTGTGATGTTGTGAGTGTCTCTAAGACCATGTCGCAGGAGCATCTTTTGTCCTGGAGTCAGATTCTCGCACGGGCGCCTGAGTATTTCTGCTCACGATACCACCCCAAGGCCAGATTTTTGAAATAAAGATGTCCCGTGTGTTTGTTCGTTGTTCACACATGGCCAGCGCGTGTTTAACTCATGTTCGCTGTCCATCTACACTCACTGATTCCAGTCGTGCTTCAGGCATGCCGTCGTGGGTCATATGGGAGCAAGGTCTTCGACGACATCGAGGCGATCAAGCTCGAGTTGAACAAAAAGCCTCCGGCTGCTCAAATGGACTGGCACACATGGTGTTCCTACTGTTGATTGTTTGTTCATGTTTATTACATCGACGCAAACGATAGTATGGGAGTCAACAAATCAGGCCAAGTTTTCAATGATTAACGCAGATTGCATTTTCCAGCCAAGGCTCGTGGAAAGTGGCTGCAGCTGCTGGCAGACATTCCACCTCACACGAAAGGTGAGTTGCCAAAGATTCCAGCAGCTGGCCCAAAGAAGGCACACAAATTCAAGCTTGGCGCCAAAGCGTCTGACTGAGCACTGCTTGAGTCAGGCCATGCATCAACATGGGGTAGATCAAGGTAGTTGGATAGCTGAAAAATGGCCGGTGCCAACTGTAATGGCAATTGCCTATTTATTTTGTCATCCAACTATAAACTATTTTATTTGGGCTGAAAAGCTGTTGGATCCAACTTCCTTGAGTTTAAATTTGCACAGGGTGGTGAATTTGGGCAGGCTTCTTGGGACGATTTTGGTAGGATTTGTTGAACGATTCGTTGAATTAATTTGTTTTTCCTTCCAAATCTTGATTGGATCATGGTTGTGTCACATTGGATTTGCTCAGTGTATAAAACTTGGTAGTGTTTTCCGTACTTTTATATTTTGGGTTTGAATATTTTAGTGGTAAATTGGTCATGTAAGCAAATGTATATTTTCTGGCTGCCCTTATAAGCTCTAGTAGGAATAGTTCGTGAGGATTGTGTGAGCCTTGTGTGAGCCTCGGGGCCCGCTGTGGGATCAAGCTGGCC
>CALGTP010000808.1 GCA_937902105.1 uncultured Actinomycetes bacterium | reverse complement strand
TCGGGCTCCTGCCTTTGTTGAAAGCGCCCGCAGTGGGCATATTGTCCTCAAGGTTTAGAATGACATGGCGATGGCAATTATGAAACTGGGAAGCGATCTGCAAAACCCTTAAAGCTGCACGACTTTCCCCTAAAGTGATATGATCACTATAATTCCAACGTCCTGCAGAAAGGTCAACCCAATGTGTTACATTCTTGTCGAAAACTTCCTGCGGCCATCTAGTGAAAGGTATGGTTGGTATGATGTCACGTGATGAATCTCCTGACAAACGGGCAACAGTAAAACCTGGCATAAAACCGACATCCAAACATTGCTTGATCAGTTGACTGCTGAGTTGGGCAGCGCAAACACCAAAGCCGCCCGAATCACCGCTGTCTGCGCCCATGGCGTCCGAAGCAAAAAAGACCTCAGACACGGGCGCCCCAGCGTCAAGTTCCATAAGCGGCAGTGTATCAAGCATGCATTTGATCTCATTGCGAACTGACTTCCAAATTGGCACGTACTGTTTTTCGCAAGTGAGCAGGAATTTGAAAATGTGGAAAGGGATTGCAAGCATTTCTCTTCTTAACAAAGAGCCGTACAGCCAAAGACCAACCAAGGAATGCAATGTGCTAACTTGGACACATCTCTTGGAAAGAATCCATTTGAAAGCGGTGGACAAGAGAACTCTCTTGCGAATCGGCAGACGAAGTTTGGCCGGGGACCTTTGCGGTTCGTAGCCAATGACTTTGATCATGCTGGCTGCATCCGTCCGGTCTGTTACAACAAAGCCGATGGTTTCCAAACTGTCTGCAAGTTCGTTCATGAGTGTGTCGCTGTATTGTGCTCGTGAATCCCGAACTCCATCACTAATACAAACGCCGTCATCCACATGCAAGTAAAAAGCCGACTGGAGTGGATCAAGGATGACATGTCGTTTGGCAATGCTGTCCTCGTTTAGTACAGTAACGCACTTGAAATCGTCGCCAATGTGGCGTATGCCCCATGAGGAAAGAGGAACAAACCTGGTAGGATTTTTGTCCCAGCCTCCAGGGCCCCTGCCGGTCTCGTGGAACCAAAGCAGAGTGTCGAAGCAGAGCCTGGCAATGGCTCGAGAAAAGCACTTTGAATAGTTCTGCAACCGCCGGGTGTTAAACACCCCATCTGTGTTGAGGCCAAAGCTTTTCTCATGCACATGTGTCTCTGAGACTCCGGGGCAACGTATCAAGTGCATGGATGATAAATTCTTTAAGGTGCCTGAGAGGCACGTGGGTTTTCTGGAGAGGCCTTCGAAGGCACATTGATCCAAAAGGGCTCGGTCTGCCATGGTACGCCTCTCAAAAGCCAGAAATTCCTCGCAGGCAAAAATCGAAGGGTAGGGCTCACATTGCATGATGTCCTCAGGATGTTCCCAAAGGTGAGCACCTCCTGCCAAGGTGCAAGCTTCCATGAGAGCCATGGCGTGAATCCATAAAATATTGGCTTCTGTGACCCTGGCCTGTTCCCACTGCCGAAGACCAGGCAGTCCCCAGAAAAATTTTCCCCTTGTGCGAAGAGGGCGAGGCCCTGTAAGCAATTGATTGAAACGAGCAATGGAAGTGGTACTGCAAGGTGGACCGCCAATTGTTAAATGCACACAACCCTCGCAAATGACTGAATACAGTTTGTGAAAAGTGAGTTTGATGGCGAGATCCCATCGCCAGTCTTTGACAATGTCAGTTGAAATCATGAACAACATTAAGCCAGCCGCCGCGCAAAAACCTGACAAGTGGTCTTCAATGTCCCCGGTGCGGTTCTCGCCTGAGAAAAGGTCGAGCACAACGAAGGTACGTGATTTGGAATACTTGAGTTTTCGCACCTTGTCAACAAACTCATCGACCGACAAACCTGAGGTAGAGGAAACTGATTTACGGACAACCTGCCTGTCATGCCAGTGCTTGTCTAGGACAAGATCCTTGAGAGATTGTTCCCTTTCAAGCGAAGTTGATATGGCAGCATCCGCGTATTTGTTAATGATGAGTTGTTCAGTGAGTTTGGCTGATGTGATCAAAG
>CALGTP010000807.1 GCA_937902105.1 uncultured Actinomycetes bacterium | reverse complement strand
CTGGGGGGCGAGGCTCACATCCGGCGGATGAGGTCGAGGCACATCGCCCGCACCTTCCCCGGATTGACGTTCGGGTTTTTCTTCTTCGCCTGGCCGATGAGCCCAGCAGCGGCCTGCTCCTTCCCCCCCTTCACGTCGGCGACGACGCGCGGGTTCTCGGCGAGGAGCTCGCGGCACAGCGAGATCAGTTCGTCGTCGTCGACCGCGGCGATCCCCATCGAGGCGACGACGTCGTCGACCGTGCGGCCACTGGCGAGGACCTCGGCGAAGATCTCCCGGGCCCGGCTGGTGTCGAGGCACCGCGGCCAACATGATGACTTCCGCACGCAGGAAGATTGGCCCAAGCTGACCTACCGGAACGCCGAGTTGCTTTCCAAGGCGACCGCCCAAAACTCCGCGGTCGAGATTGCCACGCGGGAACAACGCGGCCTCCTTCTCGTCGATGGCCATGTCGCTATGGATTTTCCGGTGGCCACGGGCAAGGCTAGCCATCCTACCCCCAAAGGGGGTTACAAAATCATCGAGAAGAAAAAGGACCACCAATCGAATCTCTACGGGCGCATCGTTTCCGGGGAGGGCCAGACGGTGGTATCGGATGCCGATGCCCGCACGGACGCGGTGCCTTCGGGAGGCTGGTTTATCGGCGCGCCCATGCCCTACTGGATGCGACTTACCCAGACCGGGGTCGGGATGCATGTTGGTTACATTCCCGGTCGCCCTGCCTCCCACGGCTGCATCCGGCTCAAGAAAGACGCGGCGGTCGAACTTTTCAGAATTTTGCCATTGGGCGCGCCGGTCACGGTCGACGACATGGCCCCTTCTCTCGGAGGGGCGGTGGACGAAGAAAGGGCGCACTCCGACAGCCGCGCCTCGGGCTAGAAATCGCCCGCGCGGAGTGACCGGAAGGCGGAGCCGAGTTTCTCGAGCACGTCGCTCGGGGTGAGCGATTCGGTGGAGGCACCCTGCACCACGGCAATTTCCGCGGCACGCCCGCAAACCCAGGCACCGATCGATGCAGCCTGATAGGTGTCGGCTCCCTGAGCCAGCAGCGCGGTGCACAGGCCGGTCAGGACGTCCCCCATGCCGCCGGTGGCCATGGCGGGATGGCCTGTGGTGTTAAAGCGGAGGGGGAGGCCCCGTTGGGCGATGACGGTGCGCGCGCCTTTGAGCAAGAGGGTGACCGCATGCTTGTCGGTAAAACCACGGGCCACTTGGCCTCGGTTGCTGATTTTCCGGCCGGCGAGGAGACGTTGCATTTCACCCGGGTGAGGGGTGAGCAACCGCGGGCCCTTGGCCTGATCGACATGTTGCAGTCCGGCGTGGGCGATCACAGTCAAAGCATCGGCATCGACCACGGCCGGGCACGGAGCTTCGCGCACGACGCGCAGAGTCCGCGCCTCTTGTCCGCTGCCGAGCCCCGGACCGATTCCGATGGCGTCGACCGGAAAATTGAAAATATCGGTGAGCTTGGTCAGCGGGCGCACCATCACCTCGGGAATCATCGTCACGGCGAGCAGGTCGTATACGTCGGGCAAAGCGCCGAGCGAAACCAGTCCTGCCCCGCCCCGCACGGCACCTGCCGCGCAGAGGTGTGCCGCGCCCAGCGTGCCGCGCGAGCCGGCGAGCAGGACAGCGCGCCCGCACATTCCCTTGTTTGTGTCGAAAGCGCGTGGCGGCCATTGGCGGCGCAGCATGGGAGCCGTGAGTAATTCGCCGGCATCGGCTGCCTCCGGCCGGAGAAAGTCCGGCGAATCGAGAAGTCCGAGACGTCCCACGTGGTTGACCGCTGCATCGGCCACCAGGCCGGTCTTGGCAAAGCCGACGGTCGCCGTGAAATCCGCTTCGACGCAGGGGTCGCCCGGAATACCGGTTTCTGGGTCGAGCCCGGACGGGAAATCAACGGCCACCGTTTTCGCGTTGGCATCGCGTCGCGCCCCGTTCATCTCGAGAGCGAGGGAAGCGAGTGGTTCCCGCAAGGATCCTTGCGAGCCGAGGCCGACCAAAGCATCGAGTTGCACGAGCGGGCCATCCTGCGGAGTGGATGGGCGGAAAGGGTCGCGCAAAACCGAAGAATGCAGGACATCGAATTTGGCGCGGGTCAGCGGGGCAAACTCGTCCTCTTGAAACGGGGTGCGGACCAAGACCCGCCACCCCAGCATGGCGAGGTGACGCGCGGCGACAAAGGCGTCGCCAGCATTGTGGCCCTTGCCCGCATAGCACACGACCAATCCGGGCCGGGGAAAAAATTGGGTAACGAAGCGCGCCAGCTTCGCGCCGATCGTTTCCATCAGGACGTCGGCGGGGATGCCGCGGGAAAATGTCGCTTGCTCGACGTGTTGCATTTCCGCGCGGGTAAGAAGCATGGCCTCTCTTCTACGCGGACCACGGCGGGATGAGAAGAAAGGTTGTCGTGGGGCGCCTTCGGGCAAGGGAGCGGGGCTCGGGAGACCGTGCCGGTTCAGCGGGGCGGCAGGACGCCCGTCCCTGCCGGCCGCCCAGGATCACGATTGGCCGCTGCGGACAACAACGCGCCAGTGGGCTCGTGCATAGCGCCATCCGGAATAGATGGAGAGACCCACGCTGGCCCAGAGAAGGAACTGCCCCGCACTCATGACCCACCCCGGCCAGAGACCGACCCCGAAAAATTCGCCGCTCGCATCGCGCAGCAGAAAAAAACCGATCATGATCATCTGGGATGCGGTCTTGGTCTTGCCGGTGGGATCGGCGGCGAGCACGGTGCCGTGGCTAAGGGCCAGTTGACGCAGTCCGGTGATGAGAAAATCGCGGGAGATGAGGATGATGGCGGCCCATGCCGGGATGTCGTGTGACCAGGCCAGACAGACCAGCGCGGCGGCAATGAGGACTTTGTCGGCCAGCGGATCCATGAGGCGCCCGAAGTCGGTTTCACAGCCCAGCCGCCGCGCCAGGACGCCGTCGAGGTAATCGCTGAGGACCGCAAGCCCGAAGGCAACGGCGGCCACGGTGGCGCCCCACGCCATGCCGCTCTCGCGCGCTATGACAAACACGCCGGTCAGAAAAAGGCGCAGGATGGTGAGTTGGTTGGGGAGAGTCACGGCTCGGGAGTGAAGATGACAAACGGGGGGGCGCGAGACAAGGCGGCGGCCGACGTGCGCGGTGGCGGACGGAAGCAAGAGGGGGGGTAGAAACGGGTCCGTCGCTTCCGCTTTCCGGACCAAGGGAAAAGTTTTTTTGAACGTTCGTTTGACGTCCCGGTCCAATACCCTACGAACTTGGAGATCCGGCCCGCAGGGGAGCCTCGAAAAAAACTTTAAGATTTTTTCAAAAAGGCGGTTGACTCTGCGCTGTTTTCTGGCAATCTCTCCATCCCCTTAAATGGGGACCGAATCAATCGGTTCGCGCTCTTTCTTTCGGTCACTATCAGTAGCAAGGCCAAAACCTTCCCGCTCGTTGTCGACTCGGAGAGAGTGCATGTTGATTTTTGAAATCCTGACTCTGAAAGTAAATTCAGAGGGTAACCACAAAAATTGAATTGTGGGTTATCGTCAGCAGTTTTTTTATGCGACATAAATTGGACCGCAAGGTCCGTCGCCCGTCGGTTTTAGCAGCCGGCGGGAGATACTATGTCAGAATTTGGTACTCAACCCGCAAGGGTGGTATCAGCTAACTTTCAACGGAGAGTTTGATTCTGGCTCAGAACGAACGCTGGCGGCGTGGATAAGACATGCAAGTCGAACGGGATTTTTTCCTGTAGCAATACAGGAAAAAGTCTAGTGGCGAACGGGTGCGTAACACGTGAGCAACCTGCCGTGAAGTGGGGGATAGCTCGCCGAAAGGCGAATTAATACCGCATGTGGCCAAGGAAGACATCTTCCTGACGCCAAAGCCGGGGTAACCTGGCGCTTCTCGAGGGGCTCGCGGCCTATCAGCTTGTTGGTGAGGTAACGGCTCACCAAGGCTATGACGGGTAGCTGGTCTGAGAGGACGACCAGCCACACTGGAACTGAGACACGGTCCAGACACCTACGGGTGGCAGCAGTCGAGAATTTTTCACAATGGGGGAAACCCTGATGGAGCGACGCCGCGTGGAGGATGAAGGTTTTCGGATTGTAAACTCCTGTCATTAGAGAACAAGGCACATGGTTTAACTGGCCGTGTGTTGATAGTATCTGAAGAGGAAGGGACGGCTAACTCTGTGCCAGCAGCCGCGGTAATACAGAGGTCTCAAGCGTTGTTCGGATTCATTGGGCGTAAAGGGTGCGTAGGTGGCGAGGTAAGTCGGATGTGAAATCTCCAAGCTCAACTTGGAAACTGCATTCGATACTGCTTTGCTAGAGGATTGTAGAGGGCATTGGAATTCACGGTGTAGCAGTGAAATGCGTAGATATCGTGAGGAAGACCAGTGGCGAAGGCGAATGCCTGGGCAATTCCTGACACTGAGGCACGAAGGCCAGGGGAGCAAACGGGATTAGATACCCCGGTAGTCCTGGCAGTAAACGGTGCACGTTTGGTGTGGGAGGATTCGACCCCGTCCGTGCCGGAGCTAACGCGTTAAACGTGCCGCCTGGGGAGTACGGTCGCAAGATTAAAACTCAAAGAAATTGACGGGGACCCGCACAAGCGGTGGAGTATGTGGCTTAATTCGATGCAACGCGAAGAACCTTACCTGGCCTTGACATGCTTAGTTCAGGCGTGGAAACACGCTGGCCCGCAAGGGCGATTTGCACAGGTGCTGCATGGCTGTCGTCAGCTCGTGTCGTGAGATGTTGGGTTAAGTCCCGCAACGAGCGCAACCCCTGTGAACTGTTGCCATGGAGACGTGAGTCTCCGGCACTCTGTTCAGACTGCCCTGTTCAACGGGGAGGAAGGTGGGGACGACGTCAAGTCAGTATGGCCCTTACGGCCAGGGCTGCACACGTACTACAATGCCCGACACAGAAGGATCCGAGACCGCAAGGTGGAGGAAATCACCAAAGTCGGGCCCAGTTCGGATTGGAGGCTGCAACTCGCCTCCATGAAGCCGGAATCGCTAGTAATGGCGCATCAGCTACGGCGCCGTGAATACGTTCCCGGGTCTTGTACACACCGCCCGTCACATCATGGGAGTCGTTTGTACCCGAAGTGCGCGCGCCAACCGCAAGGAGGCAGCGCCCTAAGGTATGAGCGGTAACTGGGATGAAGTCGTAACAAGGTAGCCGTAGGGGAACCTGCGGCTGGATCACCTCCTTTCTAAGGAGCAAGACTGTCCGGTTTACCGGACATTCAGGTCGATGGCTACATTTGGAATGAAGTTTGTTCCAAAATGCCATGGCCGCGTGAAAGCGCGACCACCTGATGACGTATAACCCACAATTCAGTTTTTGTGCCCTGCCCTCTAAAAAAGCCCGATCCGGGTAATCTTTTTTTCCCGGGGGCATAGCTCAGTTGGTAGAGCGCCAGCTTTGCAAGCTGGATGTCAGGGGTTCGAATCCCCTTGCCTCCAAGCGAAGCGAGGTGGCCTCGCATCTAATGCGAAGCCTAACTTGGAAAGGCGGCCAAGCCGCCAATCCCCTTGCCTCCAATGAGAAGTGTTCAGTTTACAGTTTTCAGTATTGGTTCAGTTAAACTGAATCACTGAACACTGAACCACTGAAAACTCTAATAATTTTGGGCCTGTAGCTCAGTTGGTTAGAGCATGCGCTTGATAAGCGCAGGGTCACTGGTTCGAGCCCAGTCAGGCCCACGCCTGGCCGGCCGGAGCATGGACAGCACAAAACAACACTTTCAGACGTCGGGATGGACGTCGACGTTCTTTGACATCTGCATAGAGGGTAAACACAACTTCAAAGAGAGTTAGAGAATCTATAGAAATAAAGATTCAATTCATTTACGCGCGTCGCAAGACGCGGTAAGAAGATTGATCAAGCTACAAAGAGTGTATGATGGATGCCTTGGTGCCAATAGGCGATGAAGGACGTGGTAAGCTGCGATAAGCCACGGTTAGCGGCAAACACGCTATAACCCGTGGATTTCCGAATGGGGTAACCCGACTGGAGTCATGTCCAGTCCCCGCCGTCTGAATACATAGGACGGTTGGAGCGACACCCGGTGAAGTGAAACATCTCAGTAACCGGAGGAATAGAAAGCGAATGCGATTCCGTAAGTAGTGGCGAGCGAAAGCGGAACAGCCCAAACCGGGAGACTTGTCTCCCGGGGTTGTAGGACCCCGATATGGTAGCTCAAAGATTAGGTGAAGCCGATGGAAACCGGCTCCCCAGAGGGTGAGAGGCCCGTAACCGAAAATCCGAGAGCGCCTAGGGAGTTCCTGAGTAATGCGATGCACGTGAAACTTCGCATGAATCTGTGCCGACCACGGCATAAGGCTAAATACTCGATGAAGACCGATAGTGAACTAGTA
>CALGTP010000806.1 GCA_937902105.1 uncultured Actinomycetes bacterium | reverse complement strand
GACTCGGGCAAGTTGGTCGGAAAACCAAACAAAAACTTTGGTGCTTGCAGGAAGGGCTCAAAGCTCTGGACCAGACTGCGCTGAGTCAGGCTGCTGCCGTCTTCTTGTTCAGGGATGAAAGACATAGCCGCCTGTTGGTGCGATTCAGGTGTGTCGACCAGAATTTAACTTGCAAAAGCGGCGTGCTTGGGCAGGAACGTGATTTCGGCACTGGCGCTCGCGAGTTGTTGAAAGCAACCGGCAATATTATAGTGCGCGCATGCACACGGTTCCATGGCGCTCCACCGCCGTCAGACGGCACCTCTACACGACAAGTGGCTAAGCCTTTCTTGAAGAAGAAACTATTGAAGCATGTGAGGAAAATTGTGATCGGAATCACGGTTGACTCTGCCTCTGACGAAAGACTTTGCTGCGAAATGATGCGAGACCCAAACTTGGCCAACATGCGGGCCGCACTGACGCCAAACCTTCGATATGTAAATCTGGATAAGGCGCACGCAACTCGTCGATTGATCAGCCGTCCTTGGGGTGTCGATGACTACATTAAAGATGTAGTCCTGATGTTTGCACGTGGTCGTGGATCAGTAGCACGTCTCATTCAGAACAGCAGGGAGAATCGTCGACTGTTTGCTAAGTTTGCTCGCGCAAGGCAGATGCACAATATCGGTTTGCACACAGTTGTTGCAAATTTCCGTGCAGCAGGCCATAGGTTTGAGTCTTACCAAAAGCCTTTGGGGCGCAGCTGCCTTTTTATCATCTCTGCCATTCAATTCGCAAACCATTTGGCCTTGCATCGGTCTGATGAACATGGCAAACTCGCAACAACCTGGTGCCTGTGGGTAGATTCAGAAAAATGCTTGCAGGCAGCGATGCTGGCGGATGCAAGTGATCAACTGATGTCGTTGACTCGTGTTGTTGACGATGAGAATGTCGACCCAGCAGTTGCGAACAGGGAAGTCTATATGTTTGTCAAAGCTATCGATCTTTGGTTTGGAGAGCCTCAGCAGTGCCTGCATCTCTTCGGCTACACAAGCACAATGCTGAAGACTCTCTCTCACAGGTCCGTTTGGCATGTCAATGGCCGGGTCTGCTCCATTGGACAGGATGGTGGCTTGCCGGCATCCATCATAAACCGCTGCCTTGATCGCATGCAATCGTGGGTCATATTAGCCAAGGCAGCCGTGTCATCAGAATTCCCATACTTTGAGTTGTCCCAGGCATTCAACGCCTTCGACGTGACACAAGGCAGCCCGTCGGCTAATGCTAGGCACTGCTTGGCACGGATTGCGCAGTCAGAAGGCCTCCCCGAGCTGGAGCTTACAAGGCAATGGGAAGACGTCTACCCTCGCGCTGCTGTCGCTGCGGCGGGCAGGTCAACACGCACAGTGAACAAAGATGCTTGGTTGAGGGCGATCACTGACATCAACAGGACCCCTGCAACATCTCGCGCTCACCCCACAAATGTCATCATGAAAGCGTTGACGACTTGGCGTGTGTTTGGAATCAGCAGCTCCGGGGTTGAGCAAAACTTTAGCAAGAACTCTTGGTCTTTCGGGGACCGTCGGCAGAGTGCACACGCAGGCACGGAGGAGATGCATATTAAACTATCCCTTGATTTGGCACAACATGATCGGGCAACGCTGATTGAAAAAGCACGTCAAATCTGGTCATTCTGTTATGGTCCTCCTAGGACACACAACGGGCCTGCCAGAATTGACAAATGCCTGAAGCGGAAAGTTGCAGGTGAAATCACCGGTGTCCCCACCTCAGAAATCGCCTTCACGAGGAAACGGAGACGGGCCACCCAGGACGCACTGCTGGCTGCTGGCGAGGCCGGCGTTGCCATGGACTCTCTTGGAAAGCCAAACCCTGCAGAGGCGCCGTTGCCCTCGTCGTGGACAGACAAGCACGAGGCAGAGTTGAAGTTTCAGCACGCAAAGGAGCGCCGTCGTAAAGTGGACGCCGCCGCTGACAACCTGCTGCTTAGCGGAGATGGTGATGTTGCGGCGCTTCGTGCTGAAGCTTCTGAGTTGCGTCTAGACCAGGTATGCTCAGAGCGTGCCCGCCTTGCTCGTGCAAAACGTATCACAGCTGCACTGACTGGCCAATCACTTGCATCACTCCTGCTTGCTATTCGGCACAAGTCAGCTTATGTTTCCAATGATTGCGGCGACCGCGCAACCATGGTAACTGCTTTGAGAGCAGCTGGCTTGGTGCAATGTAACGACATGTCACAGGCCGATGTGTTTGTCGTGCAGAGCCCAGGCCGTGCGCCAGCTGGAGCCACCTTGGTGTCTGCACTGAGGGGTGGCTACCAAATTTCACCAGGATTGCTGCTTTCTGCGCATGGCCACGCAGTGAAATTCAAACCAAGTATGCTGCAGCCGCGGATTTTGTTTGCATCGCTAAGATTCGCGCACGTTCATCGTGAATTCTGCCAACTTGTGAAGCAGGTGTTGGCAAGTGCTGCGCCGGCTGATTGCAAAATGAAACTTCAGTTCAGCCGCACTGATGAGTCGAGACCAGACAGCGAATGGCAAGCCCTCGCGCATAAGTTCAAAACTAGGCCAGCCCAACTACTTGGACTCGTTCTACAGTCGGAGTTGACAAAACCAGCCTTCGCTGATTGGAAGCATTCCTACACAGTCACTCAGATTGTCAAACACCTCAAAGTTGTAGATTCCGCTCGATCGTTGACCAACTTATTTGTCGCTTGATTTTTGTGGTGCCACAAGGCTGCATCGGCCTCCACCTGGCTCCATCCATCGGCTTGTCAGTGACCTATAACATTGCCGCGGTAAGCAAAAAATCCTTTGGGTCGTGACTTCATATATAGGGAGGGTGGGAGGGACACGTGTGACCATAACTTCAGGGCCATCCACCTGAGAACGGCAAAACAAATCAGCAAAAGCAACAACGGTAACAACACATTTTGTTGATGGGCTCAAATTTAAGTAGGCGACACACTTACCCCTTGCTCAGTCAAACCATGGCGTCCGCGAGCCGCGCCTCAGATGCTGCTGCCAGCTCCAAGACTAAGCTCCGCGTCCCCAGGATTATTCGCCTGGGCTCCGATTGCTCCGGCCTGGATACAGCGGCCTTCGCATTGAAAAGGTTGGGAGCCCGCTATGTCAACAAGTTCGCCAGTGATGCCCTCAAAGAATCCCGCAAGATCATCGAGCTGGCTCACTGTCCTGAGAACATCTTTGTTGACATGATGGCTCGGACGCCACAGGAAGAAGACACGGTCGATATCTACGTTTGGACCCCGCCTTGTCAAGACATCAGCATAGCAGGCAAGCATGCTGGCTTCAAAGGCAAACGACAAACAGGTGCACTTGTGGCACGCTCCTTGGCCTTTGTCAAGAGGAATAAGCCTCGCGTCACCGTCTTCGAGCAGGTCCCCATGATCCTGGCCAAGAAGCACCGTTCATATTTCCTGGGAATAGTGCGGTCCCTCGAGTCATCGGGTTACCGTGTCAACTACAAGCTCATAAATGCACACACGTGCATGGTGCCTCAATCCCGCACTCGGCTCATCCTGGTGGGAATCCGACTGGACAGCCTGCGGCGCCCATTCCAGTGGCCTCATGAACATGAGCCGGTGCCAGCCAATGATGTCTTGGAGCCCTTCAACCCAACAACTGACAAACCAGGCCGGCTGCCAGTCAATGCCGACGGCGCTACGCGTGCGAAGACAGCAATGTCGCGTGTCTTCGCCACTGGACAGGACCCACGCATTGTTCCTGTATTTATCGATGTGGATTGCTCCGAAAAGTTTTCTACCTACGGCATCAATGTCGCAAAAACAATTACACGGGGGCGTGGTGGCAGCGGTGGGCCATGGGTGAGCAGTCGGGGTCGCAGGGTGACCACCAACGAGCTCTTCAAGTTGCAAGGCTTCGACAACCCAGCCGATATCCCATGGGAGGAGGCGAAGGTGTCAAAGCGCCAAGTTGGCCAGTTGATTGGTAATTCGGTGTGCCTCCCTGTGATGGGCATGGTGCTTTCGGAAGCAATGTATGCTGCTGGGTTGACGTCGTCCAAACTTGCTTGGCATGGACACGCAACTGAAGCCGTCAACATGCCTCCTAGCTAATCCGTTTGTCATTGCTTCATCGGCGTACGGGCTGCATCGGCCTCGCCGCAGGCTGCGTGCGTTCCCCAGTTTTGAGCCGACAGTTTTGAGCCGATGCTATATATATATATATACACATTTACAT
>CALGTP010000805.1 GCA_937902105.1 uncultured Actinomycetes bacterium | reverse complement strand
GCAGCCCCAACGGGATTCGAACCCGTGCCGCCACCTTGAGAGGGTGGTGTCCTAGGCCACTAGACGATGGGGCCAAGTAGCAGACCGAAGGCTATCAACTGGCGCCCGTATTTTCCCCCGAGGCACCGTTGATTCGGCGCTTGCGGAAGGCCACAACGCCACCAACAGCAACAACGGCTGCGACCCCGATGCCAATAGTTAAACCTGCACCGCCGCTGTCATCGTCAGATGAATCGTCATCCCCTGGGGCGGCTGCAACCAATGTGGTTACGGGAGAGGCGATCGTCGTTTCCGGAACCTCAGTCACAGGGGTCTCAGTCTGCGTCGTCACGACACCGCGAAATGGTCCCGTGATTTCAAAGGTCATTCCGGCCTGCATGCCACTTGCACCAATCGCATCGATAGGGGCGAAACTTGGCATAATTTCAGTGAGATCGCGCGTACTCGGTCCACGTTGCGATGAGAAATACAAGCGATCTCGCGCTGGATTAAAAACTGGACCTGTTATTTCTGATGACTCATGTCCGGCACCAATGAGTCGCAAGAACGGCGCGGTTATTCCATCGGGTGAGATGATCACCAATTCCATATTGCCGCCATCCTCGGCGACGAAGAGATCTCCGGACCCAGCATCAACTGTGATGTTGTCAACATGAGACAACACTGCGCCCTCAATACCTAATCCATCCGGGTCACCCTTCCACAACAAACTGTATTTCTGAGCATCAATATCAATGCCATGTACCGAGTGATCTCCTTTTGATGTGAAGTACACCCAACCTTCGTGATACCAGCAGCCTTCGTTGCCTGGGAAGATTGTTGCGCCAGCAACCTGACTACGCGTTGGCGTGGTCGCTCCCGTTGCGTCAGTGATTGCTCCCCATGTCACCGAACCATCCGCAGCAACGATGCAGGCTTCAAGACTTCCAGCTGACAAGTCGGGATAAGCGGTAGGCGTATACCGATAGAAAACACCTTCTCTATTGTCTTCCGTGAGATACACCTGCCGATTTTTCGGATCAACAGCAGCGGCTTCATGACTCCACAAACCCATTGCCTCGTGAGCCACCGCCTTTTTGACGCCTGTCGGGTCACATTCCCAAATTCTTCCGATGCCAGAAAAATTCTCTTCACCGCTGAGCCAAGTGCCCCATGGTGTCGGTCCACCTGCACAGTTTGAATTACTTCCTTCCAAAATACGATAGGCGTCCAAAATATTCCCATCGGCATCAAAATGAATCGCCGAAACCCCTCCAGCCGCCGGGGCCATAAAGTCGAAAACCTCGCTGTTACAGGTGTAGTACCAGCCACCCTTGTCATCGGCAAATGTTCCTGCACCGTCAGGGAAAATATGCCACTCATAATCAGTTTCACCTACCAGTTCGCCACCTACGGCGATCACTCGCGAGGTGAAACCTGCTGGTAACAACAAACCATTTTCGTCTGGCTCTGTTGATAAGGGGCCGTACGGACTCACCCCACGGGAGTCTGACGGACGCCGATTGGCAGCAACTGGTCGAGCGAACATTGCTACTGGCAACATTGCTCCAGTCCCCGCTGAAACAACTCCGGCACGCAGAAAATGGCGACGATCCATGGTTCCCCCTTGTGAGAATCAACGACAACAAGGACAACCGTACTTCAGAAACCAATTGGCTGGGGAGCAAGGAATCGAACCCTGAATAACAGAACCAGAATCTGCTGTGTTGCCAGTTACACCACTCCCCAATGAATCCGCAGACTCACGAGAACTCCAATCCTAGAGGCATTAGCGACTTTCCCAAAACCCGCCGATGACTAGCTCGCCAAAGATTCAACTCGCTCAAAACCCAGAACCCGACCCAAAGCCACACCTGCTGCTTCTTGAAGATGGCGCTTGAAGTTATTCCAACCTTTCACTGGCCCCGTCTGAGTCGACGAGGTGTAGGCCTGAAAACCCAGTTCCTCAGCCATCAAACGCACTCGCAACGTGTGATACGGGTCGCTCACCAAGACAATTCTCGTGATGCCCCGCTCACGGGCTAGGGAGGCCACATTTTGCAAAGACTCCCACGAAGAATGACCAGTGTCTTCGGCAATGATCACGGCCGCTGGCACCCCTTGCTCCACCAGATAGTTCGTTGAGGACTCCGCTTCAGTGAAACGGTCTCCTGGTTGATTGCCACCAGTCACGATCACCGTTGGTGCCACACCTTGATTCCAAAGTTCAACAACATGATCAAGACGCGCTTGCAGTTGCGGAGACGGACGACCGTCGTACTGCGCCGCACCCATGACCACGATTGCGTCCACCGAACCCTGATGCTGCGATCGTCCAGTTGACCACACTTGAAACAGTGACACGGCGAAATACATCACAATCAACATTGACAAGACGGTGCAACATCCGAGCAACCGACGCCACCCCCCACGTCTCCACCATGTCGGAACTTTAAAAAATCGCCGTTGCAAGGTCGACGTCAATGTTGTTCCAACTGGGGTCTCATCGAGAGTCCCGATGTTGTTTGAACCCATTTCAGTCATGCGCCGGCTAAACGCTCCACCGCAGCACGCAGTCTTCGCATCACTTGATCATGGCCCATCAGTTCTAAAGCTTCAAACAGAGGAGGCCCGATGGTCCGCCCCGTTATCGCCACGCGAATGGGGGCCTGTGCTTTGCCCAATTTGAGCCCACGCGCCAAACCAGCAACTTCAACGCATAACTTCAACGAATCATGATCCCATGTGAGCCCAGTATCAAAGGCAGCGATCGCGTCATTCAACATTTCAACAGCATCTGCTGAGGAAAAAGTTTTACTCCACGACTGTTCATCAATAATGGGCTCATCTAAGAACAAAAAGTCAACGAGTTCAGGCAATTCACTCATCACGACCAAACGAGTTTGTGCCAACGGTGCCATCGCACGAAACTTTTCCTCATCAAATTGCGCTGGCGTCCACGGCACATTGTCACCAGTTAGAAATGGCTGACTGGCTTGAATAAATTCATTGACTGACATTGCGCGAATGTATTCACCATTAAACGACGCCAACTTTTTGAGATCAAAAAAAGCTGGCGAATGATTGACATCTTCAAGTCGAAAATCTCTCTCTACGGTTGACCACGGGACAATTTCCACATCCCCCGCTGGAGCCCAGCCAAGAGTCATCAAGTAATTGATCATTGCCTCAGACAAAAAGCCCTCATCACGAAACTGCTCAAGGGCGACTTTGTCGCGACGCTTCGAGAGTTTCTTGCGCTGTTCATTGACCAAAACCGGCACATGGGCCCACACTGGCGATTGCTGACCAAGTGCATCCCAAATCATCTGTTGTTTGGGCGTGTTCGGTAAATGTTCCTCAGCGCGCACCACGTGACTGATACGCATGGTGATGTCATCGACAACATTGGCCAACAAAAACATTGGTGAACCATTGCCTCGCAGCAATACAAAATCTTCAATCACTTCATTGGCGAATTCGACGCGACCGCGCACTAGATCATTGACAACGGTTTGTCCCTCAGGCACCCGAAACCGCAACACGCGTCCAGGTGCAGCCTCAAGTCCACGATCACGCGAATAGCCGTCGTAACCTTGTTTGCCATTGATCTTGGCCCGCTCTTGAACTTGCTCGCCAGTGAGGTCACAGTAATAAGCCTGACCCTGCTCAAAGAGACGGTTGGCGGCATCGATATGGGCCTGGGCGTATTCGCTCTGAAAGTATGGACCCTCAAAAGTCGGGTCATCTTGACGAATGCCTATCCACGACAGTGCGTCAATGATTCCCTGAGTCCACTCAGGCTGATTGCGCGCCTCATCCGTGTCTTCGATGCGCAAAACGAATGTCCCACCGAGACGTTTGGCGAGGGCCCAGTTGTACAACGCGGTACGGGCGCCTCCGACATGGAAAAAACCCGTGGGCGATGGGGCG
The DNA here is from genome assembly GCA_937902105.1 of uncultured Actinomycetes bacterium. GTDB lineage: Bacteria > Actinomycetota > Acidimicrobiia > Acidimicrobiales > Ilumatobacteraceae > Casp-actino8. Next base: position 1,156 of record CALGTP010000805.1, on the reverse strand, counting down.
AAACGAAAACGCGGTGAAGAAGACATGACATAGTTACGCTATCCCGCGACGCCGAGGTGGAGTTGGGCACTAGTAGCGTCGCAGTATGACCCAACGCAATGTTCTCGGCGGCGACCTCACTCCCTGCTCCTTTGATCCCATGACTGGCTACTACCGCACTGGCTGTTGCGAGTCCCGGGGCGATGACCCGGGCGTGCATGTTGTCTGCACGGTGATGACCGACGAGTTCTTGGCATTCAGCAAAGACCAGGGAAATGATCTCAGCACGCCGATGCCGCAATACGGATTTCCAGGCCTCAACGACGGTGATCAATGGTGCTTATGCGCTTCTCGCTGGCAAGAGGCTTTCGAGGCTGGGGTGGCGCCCAAAGTCATCCTCGCAGGCACTCACATGCTGGCTCTGGAGTTCTGTAACTTGGCAGACCTTCAACTTCATGCGATTGACTAATGCCCTCAGAACAGGCAAAAGATATCGCGAGACATTATCTATAATTCTTATTCTTGGCTAGGATCGTGAGGTGAAGCCAATCCGACGTCGTTCCGACGCACTGCGCAACGACGAACTGATTCTCGATGCGGCCCTCGAATTACTCCGTCAAAAAGGTCCTGACCGGCTGTCAACTCTCGACGTTTCGCGTGCAGCAGGCCTGACAACGGGGGCCGTCTACGCCCGTTACGAAAACAACGAGGAAATCCTTGTCGGTTTGTGGGAGCAACGCATCGCCGAACCGATGCGCGCTTTTCTACAAACCTCACTCGGGGTACTCGGTTCAACCGAACAGCGCCGAGAGTCCGAAGCAAGCATTGCCCAGACACTTCTTGACCCTGCCAGTCCTTTACGTCCAGGAATCGGACTTCTCATAGCCTCGACGAGAATCGCCGAACTAGCCGAAATCATTACCCCACAAATCCAAGAGTGGTTCCATGAACTGGGAATCACTGATGATCTCACTGATGTGGCAGCGCTGCAAAAAGTCAGCGTGCTGAGCTTCACTTTGGGTTGCCTGCACGCTTCATCTATCGACATGTTGCAGCCAGCAGACTGGAAAGTCGTTGAGTCAATGGCACATCACATTCTTGACCATCCGTTTCGAGACGATGATCACTTCCACGAACCCATCGTGCCACCTCCAATCAGAATCACTGATGACAACGC
>CALGTP010000804.1 GCA_937902105.1 uncultured Actinomycetes bacterium | reverse complement strand
TGTCAAAAGGTCCGCCACGTTCTCTTGCGTTCCCACCTTCTTGCAGTCAAGAAGTTTTCGCCTGATTGCTTGCTGCAGCCAAAGCTGCTTCACCTCAATGTGTTTCAACTTACCGGCGCCTTCGCGATGTACGGCGCCGAGGGCTGCTGAGCTGTCAGTGTACAGCTCAATGGGTACATCAGGATAGCCAATATCCTGAAGTAGATGCTGCACAAACATGGCTTCTGCTGCAGTAGTATTCGCCGCCATGAGCTCGGCCTCTCCAGACGAGAGAGCTATGACCGCTTGTGTACGAGCGCCCATGGCCACCACCATGGTCTGCAGCCGTATCGCGAAGCCCGTTGTCGATTTACGATCCACCAAATCGGCATAGGAAGAGTCGCCATGCGCCAGAACGACTAACCGAGCCGCCACTTCCGGCTTCATGACCATCTCGGCGTCGCAGGAGCCAAGACAGTAACGTGCTACGCGGCGCAAGCGTGACCAATCGCGCTCTGACGGATGTGCAAGGGCTCGTGCTAGCTCCTTCACCGTGTATTGCAGATCGGGACGTGGTCTAACCGTGGCGTGTGCAATCCACTGCAAGAGACCAACTCCCGAACGAAAGTCCGTCGCTCGTTGCTCGTCCAACGGCACTCCTTCATGTCGCTCTTCTGCAGGCGACCAATTGGGTGTTGACACTGGCTTGGCTTGGGTCAGTGCCAAGGTCTTGAAGAGTTGATCGAAGTGCCTCTTCTCAGGTTTGACTCGCATCTCATGCGGTCCAGGTCGCTTCCAGGATGATCCTAGGTAAGCTGACCAGTCTTCACCAAGTTCATTTTCCCATCTGATCTTCATCCTCTGGCCGAGCTGAAGCTTCAAGTCTCCTGCCGCTTCTGGTTCCACCGTGATTCTGACGTTGTCTGCGTGTGCTATGATCAGCGCATGATCCGACTCACGCCAGAACAGCATGGGGTCCGGGCGTGTAGGCTGGAAGCCTACAGACTTGAATTCTCCACTGAGCCACCTCTGAAAGAGCCTTGGTGAAATCCTTAGTCCATAAAGGGCCTTTTGAAGTTTCCACCACTTGCCTTGGTCGACTTCTGTCGGCGGTTGCACGTAGATGTCTGGCATGCCTTCCTCTAGGTTGGCGTGCAAGAAGGCCGTCGTGAGATCGCCTTCGATCACTGGCCATCCGTGCACCAGTGCATACCAGGCAAACAAGGCATGTGCAGTTGAGCTAGGTGCTGCCGCGAAGATGTCTACCCATCTGTAGCTACCATATTTCTTCTTGATCTGTTGCACAACTACTCTGGCTTTGACATCCTTCTCCCGCTTACGATAGAAGAACCGACAAGGTATGGCTTTGGTTCCTGTTGGCAGCGTTGAGGGGTCAACCTCAATGAACATGCTAAAATCTCGCAAGCACTGCATCTCTCGGAGTCGGGCTGCCAGAACTTCTTTGTACGGCAGCTCTCTCCAATCCTCATCAAAACCTGGGGCCATGCCGATGAACGGCTCGGGCTCATCTATCGTTTCACACAGCTCGCTCAGGTAGTGATGTAAGATGCTGTCATCGTCAAAGCTCATTGTCCTGCGAAGCTCCTCCTCCAACAAGCTGGCCATGTCACTGATGTTGGCATCCATGTCTTCATCTGCGTCTGGATCTCGAAGGATTCTACCTGCATACTCCTCATTTTCGTCATCCAACGTTGGTTCGTAGCTTCTCTTCGTCACCTCTGTGACCTGCGTCGTTCTTTCTCTCTGCTCTT
>CALGTP010000803.1 GCA_937902105.1 uncultured Actinomycetes bacterium | reverse complement strand
ATCTGCAACTTGATGGTGGCAGTTACGAAGGAGTGTTCTAATGACAACGATGACATCAAGGGTTGCACATGAGGCGGCTCGTTCAATTGAACAATTAGTTGATGAAATTTCTATCCTGCATTCGCAGTTTGACGCCACTGCGGCAGAGTCCGAAGAACTGGGCGACGCTCCGCAAGCGTTAGTAGATCTCATGCGACAGATACGCGTGCCGATGATTAAGGCGCCACTTGAAGTCGGCGGCGATCGCTTGTTGTTGGCCGATCAATGTCGCTATTTCACCGCCTTGAGCTACTCAAATCCGACGGCAGCGTGGACTGGATTTAATCATGCAGGTGCGGCAGCTGCTGCGGGGTCACGTCTCAGCGATGAGGGGATTGACTTGCTGTTTGGTTCCGACCCGTCGCCTTTCTTGGCTGCTGTGGCGATTCCGACAGGAACATTTACTCGTGTTGACGGCGGGGTGCTGATGAATGGCACATGGAATTATGCGAGTGGAGTTCGTCACGCCGACTGGGCCATGTTGACCGCAATTGAAGCTGTTGAGCAACCCTCCGTCACTCTCGCAGTTATTCGCACAGCAGATGCGACGGTGCATGGAGACTGGAATGTGATGGCACTCAAGGGAACCGGGAGCGTGTCAATCACTGCGAAAGACGTCTTTGTTCCGACAGCATTAACAGTTGACCCGATGGGACCACCCAAACGTGGTGGGGCAATCTATGGCTTGAATTACCCAATCTTTGTTGCTGGCGAAAATCTTGGTTTTACCTTTGGTGTGTGCAATCGATTCATCGATGAACTTGTTGTCTATGCGCGCGGTAAATCGCGAGGTTTTGACGGGCGGCTTGCAGATCGCGGTGCCTTTCAATATGAACTCGGGAAGAGTTCACAACAACTACAGGCCGTGCAAGCTCATGCACTCGCAACTCTTGCAACGGTTGACGATGCCATGGAAAACGGCAAAGAATTCACCGCTAGGGGTGAAGCAGCGGTTGCTGCCATGACTGCGTATTGCACAGAGACTGCAGTCTCTGCAATTTCGCGATTGATGAGTTTTGCCGGCGCCGGCGCATTGTTTAACTCAAGTCCGTTGCAACGATGCTTCAGAGATGCACAAGGCTCCGCACAACATCTCGTGGCGTCGAATCAATCACTTGACCGTTATGGAGCGGTTTTACTCGCTGACAAGTAGCGGTTAACTGCGCAGCTGTGCCATTTGCGCTGGGTCGAGATATTCGTCCAGTTTGGTGATCAGTCCGTCATCGTTCAGAGTCACGACCATGCAGGAATGGGCACATAATTGACCGCCAGGTGCTGTTCCCATGATTGCCGCTTGCCAGATCCAGCCGTCACTGGTGATCACAACGCTGCGTGTTTCCCAACGTAAATCGGGAATCATCGCGTGCATTCGTGTCAAGGTCTTGCCAGTGTTCTCGTAGGGGATGGATTTGTCATCAAAGTTATGCCACACCAATGCACCAGGAACACACATCGCCATAGTGATATCCGGTCGGCTTGTATTTGTTGCTTCGGCGAAGCGGCGTTGATGGTCAAGTTTTTCTTCGTGAGTCAGAGCCATGGCACTGTCCTTTTGTCGGAGTTCAAATAGATCATGTAGGAATGCCACCATCAACGGTGAAAACGGAACCCGTCATATAACTGCTGGCATCGCTGGCTAAGAATAATGCAGCACCGACAATTTCGTGGGGTTCACCAACGCGTTTCATGGCGATGCGTTTCATTCCCTGATCAACAAGGTCCCAGTTCCATGCCTTACTAATGTCGGTGCGAAACGAGCCCGGCATGATGCAGTTGACGCGGACATGAGGTCCTAATGTCTGAGCAAATCCGATCGTCATGGCATTGAGTCCTGCCTTGGCGGCGGTATAGGGAATGACATCTGGCGTTGGGTGAATTGCGGCAACACTCGAAATATTGATGATTGAAGCACTGCGTCCGAGGTGCATGGCTCGTTCGCTCATCCGCGTCCCAAGTAACGCTGACAGACGAAAGGGTCCCTTGAGATTGATGCCAATGACCGAATCCCACATCTGCTCGTTGACATTGATGACCTTGTCGTACAACGGAGATTTGCCAGCATTATTGACGAGAATGTCAAGGCCTCCAAATTCATTCCGAGCAGCGTCTGCTAAACCTTCAAGTTCGTCCCAGCGGCCCACATGGCAGGCGTATGGAATACAACGGCGACCTGTTTCTTGAAAGACCTCGGCGGCTGTTTCTTGGCAGGATTCGATGGATCGACTGGCGATCATGATCTCTGCGCCTTGGCGGGCGAAGGCGAGCGCCATCTCTTTGCCCAGCCCACGACTTCCGCCTGTGATGAGAGCGGTACGACCAGTGAGATCAAATAAATCTGGGGAAGTGGGTGACGCCATACGAATGACTTTAGACCTACCATCCCGATTTCACCGACAGGGACCTTTCAGGCGAAACTAAGTGATGGACTTTTCTGAGTC
>CALGTP010000802.1 GCA_937902105.1 uncultured Actinomycetes bacterium | reverse complement strand
CATTAGGGCAGTCGAAAAATACATTCAAAACAGTGTCGCTGCTCTGCCTCCTTCAGAAGACCACAATGACCAGAGAGACGATTTGCAGTACGCGGAACAACTCAAGGATGCATACCAGCTTTGGCGGACAGGCTTCAGCAAGCAGATAAAGGCAGGCCTAAAGCGGGACAAGGCAGCCTTCATTTCACAGCTTGCAGACACGGCAGCCAAATTTGCTGGCACCCACAACCAAGCCAAAGAACTTTCACACATTCTGAAAGGCTTCAGGGGTGCAACAGCGACACGCAGGCCAAGAGTCTACATGAGACCCATACCTGCGGTGCTTTTGGAGGATGGCAGCTTTGCCAAATGCTATGCGGACGGGCGCAAACGATGGCAAAGGCATTTTGCTCAGCAAGAACTCGGTGTACTTCTTCCTGAGGTCCAGCTTGCGAGGCAATGTGCAGAGAGACACCTTCAAGAACAACAAATCAGAGAAGACCTTGAAATCCGCAACGTCCCCACCATCAAGGGCCTTGAAAACAGGATCGCCAGAACAAAGGCGAGCAAGGCAGGATCGGACATGCTTCTTAACGAAGTGTATCGTTCCAACCCTGCCCTTTTTGCACAAATCCTGATGCCTTTATCACTCAAGGCTACAGCCAGAATACAACAGCCGTTTCAACACAAAGGGGGTGACCTCTTCGAGCTTTACAAGCATAGAGGAGGAGCCCACCACAACTGCGATTCCTTCAGAGGCATACTGGCAACCTCACATGGAGGAAAAATTTTGCAAGGTGCTGTGCGAGACATTGGCAGGGATGACTACGAGAAGCATCTCAGAGATACGCAGCTTGGAGGCAGGAGAAGGGTTGCGACGGACATGGGAGCGCACATGCTCAACCTTTTTCTCTGGACATGCAAGAAGCAGAACATTTCCTCAGCTGCGCTTTTCGTCGACATCAAAGCTGCCTTCTACAGTGTCATAAGGCAAACGGTACTTCGCATAGGTACAAGCGACGAAGCTGTAGCGCACCTGTTGAGCGAACTCCAGCTACCGCCGCAAGCCATGGATGATATCAGGAGATGCATCCAAACTGACAGTCCTTTTCAGGACATCGGGTTTGACACGCACTATGAAGCCCTGGTATCAGAGTATCACAAAGACACCTTCTTCTACACTGCAGGAGCGCCGGGCATCACGCACTCAAGGATAGGCACAATGCCAGGTGTGCCATTTGCTGACTTCATTTTCAATGTTTGCTACAAAAGAGCTCTCGACAACATTGCAGGTAAGTTGGCCAACATAGGTGCAGGCATCAATGTAGCATACAATGGGACCAGAACTGTTTCAGATGGCAGCGAACTCGAAGTCAAGACAAGTATTGAACTTCTTGACATCACCTGGGCGGATGAT
>CALGTP010000801.1 GCA_937902105.1 uncultured Actinomycetes bacterium | reverse complement strand
CGTAACAAGGTAGCCGTAGGGGAACCTGCGGCTGGATTACCTCCTTTCTAAGGAGTATTTACCCTCGACTCATTCCTGTCGGGAGATTCGTCTCCTGACTGGATTGAGTCGAGATAGGTCGATCCCTGCACGTTCGGTCAAACGAACGATGGGATTTTAAGACCACGTTGGGGAAACCCAATGCGGCCACGCCTGAGTGGCCCGCACAATTCAGTCTTCCGAACAAACTTTTTTTGGCGTCCGATCCTGTGGACCTGATGGCTTTGGGGGCATAGCTCAGTTGGTAGAGCGGTAGCTTTGCAAGCTATAGGTCTGGGGTTCGAATCCCCATGCCTCCAGTGAGGATGGCGGGATACAATTTGGCTGGGGCCTGTAGCTCAGTTGGTTAGAGCATGCGCTTGATAAGCGCAGGGTCACTGGTTCGAGCCCAGTCAGGCCCACGAGGCAGGATGGGTGGAAGGGACGCCGAGAGAGGGAGTAAGGGAAACGAAATATTTCCCTAGTTAGCGCAAGCTGGCTGGGGGTTCTTTGACAACTGCGCAGAATAGATAGTTTTTACACACGAGTCTTTTCGTGTCCCGGGCGGGGAACCGTGCGGGATTACGAGATTTAACTCGGGTAAAACAACTTCAAGTCGAGGCGAGATTCTATTGAAGAATTGGAAATGAATTGTAAGCGACCTTAACGGATTGCGAGATCAAGCTACCGAAGGCGCACGGAGAATGCCTTGGCACCAGATGGCGATGAAGGACGTGGTAAGCTGCGATAAGTCCCGGGGAGCCGCACACAGGCGCTTGGACCCGGGAATTTCCTAATGGGGTAACCCGATCGGGGGAATGCCTGATCACTCCGGCCTGAATACATAGGGCCGGTAGAGCGACACCCGCTGAAGTGAAACATCTCAGTAAGCGGAGGAAGAGAAAACGAGCGTGATTCCGTAAGTAGTGGCGAGCGAAAACGGAAAAGCCCAAACCGGGGAGCTTGCTCCCCGGGGTTGTAGGGCCACAATGTGGGACTTTAACGGTTAGGAGAAGCGGATGGAAAGCCGCTCCCAAGAGGGTGAGAGACCCGTATCCGAAAACCGAAAGAGCCCTAGTGGTACCCTGAGTAACGCGATGCACGTGAAACTTCGCGTGAACCCGTCCCGACCACGGGATAAGGCTAAATACAATCTGGTGACCGATAGTGGACAAGTACCGCGAGGGAAAGGTGAAAAGAACCGCTGTGAGCGGAGTGAAACAGAACCTGCAACCGTGTGCCGACAAGGTGTCAGAGCCCCGCAAGGGGTGATGGCGTGCCTTTTGCTTAATGAGTCTGCGAGTTATTGTCTGTGGCGTGCCGAAGGGCTTCTGGTCCAGAGGCGGAGCGAAAGCGAGTCCGAAATGGGCGAACATAGTCGCAGGCAGTAGACCCGAAGCGGAGGTGATCTACCCATGGCCAGGATGAAGTCCCAGTAAAATGGGATGGAGGTCCGAACTGGTGAGCGTTGAAAAGCTCTCGGATGAGCTGTGGGTAGGAGCGAAAGACTAATCAAACCCCGTGATAGCTGGTTCTCCCCGAAATAGCTTGAGGGCTAGCCTTGCATGCTGACCTGTAGAGGTAGAGCACTGGATGGACGAGGGCCCATACCCGGGTACCGAATCCAATCAAACTCCGAATGCTACAGGGTGGAGTGCAGGAGTCAGACGGCGGGGGATAAGCTTCGTCGTCGAGAGGGAAACAGCCCAGACCGTCAGCTAAGGTGCCTAACGACCGCTGAGTGGAAAGGATGTGGGATTTCTTAGACAGTGAGGATGTTGGCTTAGAGGCAGCCATCATTTAAACAAAGCGTAACAGCTGACTCATCGAGAGATCCCGCGCCGAAAATGATTGGCGATCAAGCGGTCGACCGAAGCTACGGATGAAATACCGGTTCGCCGGAATTTCGTGGTAGGGGAGCGTTCTGTACGCATCGAAGCGGAAAGGAAACTGACCGTGGAGTGTACGGAAGTGAGAATGCAGACATGAGTAGCGATCATCCCGGTGAAATTCCGGGACGCCGTAAACCCAAGGTTTCCTGGGGAAGGTTCGTCCTCCCAGGGTTAGTCGGGT
>CALGTP010000800.1 GCA_937902105.1 uncultured Actinomycetes bacterium | reverse complement strand
CAAATGCCCATGCGACGACAAATTGTGCAAAGGGCAAACGAAAGACATAAAAACCGACATTGGCTTTGAACTGTGGATCACCAACAGAGAACGCCTGACGATGGCGAAACATGAGCCACTCTTGCCATTGAGAAGAAGCCGGTAGACCAAGCATGAGCGCAATGAGTGCAGCAACTGCGATACGAAGTTTTCCCCTGCTCTTTGCTGTTGCCTCACGAATACGAATAATCGCTTGATCCTCTGGTGTGTTTGGCAATGTGAGTGGCGCAACTCGGTCGGCCAACATGAGGTTGACCCACAAGAATAGAAATGCACCTACAGAGAAAATGGCAGCGAGTTCAAACTTGCTGCGCAATACTCCCCAGTACACCTCGCTGCGATCAACACTGTCGAACCACAACAAGTTCACATAAAACGAAGACAGCCCTCGTGCACTAAAGATGAGCAACAACACGAGGCCGACGACAACTGAAATCAAGATGCGCCCACGGGAGGGCTTGCCAAAGTTAGGAAGACGAAAGACGGGGCCGTTCGGTCCGCGGGGGGGAAGGTCTGAAGAGTTACGCACGCATGGGAACGCTAGTCCTGAACAGGACTAACAAGGCATCGGCACCCTGGATGAGCGGGAGGATGCGGGTGCCCAGCGGGGAAATCGTCGCCTCTGGTGAGAGCCCCAGCCAAAGAATTGTCTTCACATTCACTGCAGCAAGCAGCAGATGGGTCGACCATCCATGAGATGGTGGCACCAGGCTCAAGCGCAAGATACGCGCCCTTGCTGTATGCAGAGCAGGCAATGTCATCCACGTGGGAATCAATGAGTTCCATCTTCCACCTGCGGTACACGTCGCGCATCAGTCCAGAAAGAATCTCTCGATCACCCTCCGCCTCGCCTATTGCAATACGAGCTTCTTCTCGAAATGCTGCAACAAGCCCAGCAACGACGGTGGCCCGCGTATGGTCCGTGATTGCCTTTTGGGTGACTCGCCGACCAGAACCGCCTGATGACTTCACAGACTTTGCGCCTGCAGATGCTGCAGCCATGGCTTCTTCCGCAATGGCGCCTGCGTATCGCTGCGATTGTTCCGTGGGCGTACCAAATACAGCTTCGATCTCTAACGATGACTTCTTGAGGCGCAGATGCTGAAGAACTTCGTTTTGTTCATCTGCCAAAACACGCTTCAGTTTTCGGGCAAGTGTGACCACTTGTTCGGACAACGCTTCGTCTCGAGCGTGAAAGCGAGCAGGGTCGGCGGCAATTACTGCGACTTTCTTTGCCTTCTTCTCTGACTTTGCCCGCGACTTTTCTGGCTTTGCCTCTGGCGCAGCAGGTGCTTCCTTCGGCTTCTTCGAAATTGGTAGCGCAGGGGAAGAAACTGCATCTACTTTTTCTGCGACCTTCGCAGTGCTCCCTGCGCGAAGTTTCGCAAAAATATCGTCTACTTCAGGAACAGACTTCTTAATGAAGCTTGGCGCAGTGGTCTCTGGTTCAGGCTCTGCCTCAACAACAATTTCTTGTGGTGTCGCAATCTCTTCGTCTGCCACCGGAACATTGTTTTTACGAAGACGCCCAAAAAGAGAAACAACATTTGTTGTTTCATCTTCTGGAACTTCTTCAACAAAAACTTCGTGCACCGGATGCTCT
>CALGTP010000799.1 GCA_937902105.1 uncultured Actinomycetes bacterium | reverse complement strand
AAGAACTGTATGCCATAATGTCGGATCTTCTGCACCAATCGATCCAAGAATGCATGCAATGCCATTGGCCATTCAAATTTCATGGTTTTGTAATGCCCATGCACTCCAAGAGTGAGGGGGGGTTGGCGGTCCCTTGTGGCCTGGCTGGCCCTGGGGGTTTGCCTCTGCCCGCAGGGCCCCACGGGCAGCACGGGCACCACGCCCAGGGAAGCAATATGCCGTGAGGTCTAAGCCCCCTCACTCTGATAAATAAATATGCCGAGTCGCTGCTTTCACAATCCAAGATCGAGGCCAAGCTTTCGGGCTTGAGGTTGAATGTCACAGATTTCCCATCGCACTCAAAATGAGTAGGCATCTCCTCTAGTCGCTTAAAGGACAGACGGAAATTTACAGTCATGCTAGCCAAAAGTGCTTCAATTATCGCATGCGGTGTAGCAAACGCAGACCATCGCAGACCAAACAGAAACAGAAACAGAACAGTCACGCTCAGTCCAATGATGTCCAATGTATCCAAGAGTCACTGTCAGTCTGAGCCAAAGAGACCAGGCGGAAAGCGTAGCACTGTAGAATGTGGAGCTTCTCGCCTAAGGTATGCTTGAATGCGCTTGGAGTGCCGAGGGATGCTAAGGGGATCCGAGGGGGGAATCAAAGTACACAAGCCAGAAGTAACCAGCGCACACACAATCCAAGTGGAAACAAACATAAAACATAACATCCGCCGTGCTAAAATACTGAAGTCAACATCTATACGCCCCACCTGACCCCACCATACCCCACCATACCCCACCTGCATCCAAGTCTCCAGCATGAATCTTTGGCTTAGCAACGCCTTTCCAAGTGCTCTGGACCAAACCGAGCTGCAAGACTCTCCTGTCATCGTACGCCAGAACAATGTCACCGACCCTTACGACGAGTAAGAGCTTCGAGATATTTTGGAGATTTATAGGGTTAGAGACTAGCTGGGGAGCATAGTACTAGGATATGACATGATAGCAATGAATAGCGTGGGTCGGTAAGTCGCACAGAAGACAAACCTGGAAATCTTGAAGGTCTAGCACTGGCCGAGCAGCGCAATGCTGTCAGGAATTCCTTGGGCCATCTCAAGCGCTCTTCTCATCTCCGTTTGTTGTGCCATCCACATGTCCTGTCTGCGAGACCGCTGCCTGGACAAGACAGCCACCTTCTCAGCAGCGTCTTCAGCCAACTTGGATTCGTTATACCTTGACAGTCTTTGGAAGCATGAAACTAGAAATACAGGACAGCTTGTAAAAGTCAGTCCCCAAATGGCCGATATCTGGAAAGAAGGCGTCAAACAACAAGCTGGTTTGCAAGCCGGGCGCTGATACCAATTGAGTTTCTTCCTTGCATTTGCTCGAGGCGGCCCAGACGATATGAATAACGGCGGCCCTCATTTAGTAATAATTGCACTTTTATAAAACAGCCCAAATGATAAACATCGCCTAATGCAAATGGTAGTTTCGACCGTCTGCGACAGCCTCGTCCATTTTTGAGGAAGGGGGTGTCAGCGCCCTCGACGCCACTAGATCCGCACCGCATCTCCAGAGCGAGCTTGAAAAGATTGTTCCACACATCACCTGACCGTTGCCTTAGGTGCACAGGTCGCAGTAATGGTACATCATAGACACGTTTATGTTGTGTTCATTTGTGTTCCCTAATGTTCCCTAGATGTCTACACTATTCTACACTATTCTACACTGCAGTAGTCAGCGATAGTCAGGGGATGTCAGGGGAGAGTTGAGTGGTGACTGAGCAAGTGATGACTGGTAAAAACTTATTTGAAAACGATTGTGAACTCAAGAAAGTTCCGAACGCCACTTCTCCCAGTCACCACTTAACTTTCCCTGAAGTAGGTGCCAGTAGTGACAACAAATGGTTTGGCTAAGGCCAGCATGAGGAACATAGCACATCGCAGCGTAGTGGGAAGAGACTCCTCCCTGCGGTCTGCGCGGAACGGCCTAACATTTGCTCAAGGCATCTTAAGACATCCTCCCCCCTAAGATAGCCACAATAACCAGCTCCGTTGGAAAATGGTCCCTCCCCAAAAAAAACTAGGCAAATAGTAGTGGCCGAATGGGATCTGCATGATCGCAGGTCGTCAGGTCGATCAACTGTTGCATGTCGGGCAGACTCTGAGGAAGGCTGGTCTCGGAAGAGGGATTCTGCTCAGGCTCCACTTCAGCAGCCGGTGTTGCTTCATGCTTCAGATGCCCAAGCAGGTCTTCACAAACTTCCGAGGTAGTCTTCCTTACTAACTTCTGGGCTTCGATCGGCAACATGTGGATAGTCCTAGATAATCCTAGATACACATACGAGCGCTGGTTACTGATTGAAGATGATTGAAGATAGTCGGAGCCTAGATGAGCCTAGATTCTGATCCTGTTTCTTGATTTTCTCGCCCAAATGTTCTTCCTCTTCTGCCTGCTCAGCTTTACCGGGAACCGTCTCCAAATTATGCTGAATTCCATTTCCTTCGCACTCCTCCCTATAGATAGCCTCTAGACTCACAGGAGTCACACTGCTGAATCGCGCCACAAACCTTGCACGTTGTTCATCGGCAGTCCACTGGCAACAGCAACTATCACATAAATCAGAATTAGCCGATAAATTGAACACTGGGAAGTTCAAGAGCAAACAAGCTTGGACATAGTAGAGCAACTGCAACCCCGCCGACAGTGCATTATCGCAGCAGGTCTTCCACCTAATTCCGCAGGCGCTGGGACAAGGCAAGAACATACAGCGACTAGCCATCACTAGGTTGCATAAGTACGCCAGTTTTTGACAACAGTTGCACATGCTGTTAAAACATTTTGGCCAAAAACATTCAAGGGGTGCCAATAATTTGACCCCAGCAGCTCTTCAGGAGTGAGCGCGGGCACTGAGCGACCAGTGTGGCATGACTTGTCTGCGTCCAGTGCCTCTGTCGCCTTCTTCGCGTTTCTCGCACTCGCCCCCCAAAATTGCCTCGCACTCATCTGGGCATTCCAGAACTGATTACGGCAAAAACCGAATTCTTGCTCAATGCCTTGTCTGCAAAAGGCCGAAACATGGCAGCACATTCGAGCATGATCGAGCATGCGTGCGCCAACAATCGCCAACATAACATCACAACGTATCACACGTGCTGCAAAATAGGTAGTGGCTTCAGGAAACAGCCGATTTCAACAAGATATCTGTGTCAGTGGGAACACAGCACGATGCTGAAAACACATAGATGAACTTGACATGACTTAGCGATAAGCAAGATAAGGCACTCATCTCGGTGAACCTGTTTTCACCTTCGTCCCAAGGGTTGAAATACTCCTTGGTTTGATTGACATGACCACAGGGAGTGGAACATTTGTGACGATGTTTGCTGCATTTTGCTGCAATAACCTTCCAACGATTTCCAACGTAAGAAATATCCTGGCCATTCCTGGCCTAACATAAGCTAGGCTCATCCTTCGTAGCGCAGGCCACTGCCACAGCCTTCGCCACACCTTGCAAATTGTCGGCAGTTTGATCAGCCATCCAACGGGTGCGCAAGGGAACGCCCAGTGACGCCTCAGGTCTACCAAACAACACAGGATAACAAGTGTGTCAACGAAAACATAAGCAACAAAAAAGGAAGCCTTTGAAACGCATCTGCTCATTGCTTTGAACTGCATTAAGCTTCACATTTGCGTCTAGCCACAATCTTCCAGAGGTCCAGCACTACGAACCCAGTGAGAGCGGTCTCGCATCGAACCATCAAAGTCCACGTCTTGTGGCGGGCCGGTGCCTTAATAATGGCTTTACATGGCTTTACTGTCATTTGGCTTTACCGTGCTTCACCACCCTCCCAAAACAAAAAATATCACCACACAAAGGTTACCTAGAGTCACCTACCACCCTACATCACCCTACTATAAAGCCAAATGGGGCACAGACCGTAATAGTCTCTAACTAAAAAGAACTAGGGGACGCTAACCCAAAATAACCCAAACGAAGGTGCTACACAAAGCGCAACAGTCACATTGTAAAGCAGCAGACCTCTGCAATTCCATGTTACCGTCGCATCAGCAATCGCGCACTCCTGACTTTGCATCTTCTAAGTGCAGTAAGATTAGCTATGGAAATATTAGCAAAGGTACGTAGAATATCCTGGAACTTAATGGAAAATAATGGAAACATCATCGGAACTGACAGGTTATACAAGTTCTATCAAGTATTATCAAAGCCTGCCGAGATCTAGCCATGTCTAATGTTTACGGCTTGGCCACCAAAAGAAAACTCAGCCCTTGAATGAAGCATGACAACCCAAAATCAAAAGTAAAGGGATATGGCGAAGTTAGAAGTTAGCGACTGCCGAGTCGACCAGAAACCAGGGGTTCGACAGGAGGGCCTGGAGGTGGTTGCTCATCGGCTCTTCTCGAGAGTAGGCCGCCGGCGGCATTCCGTTTTGCCTTGCCCCGGTGGTGTCGGCCCACCAGTCTCCAAGATAAATTGTCCTAAGTGGACTGTTCAGTTGCCCACCTGTGTTGTTGTCTGCGTGACCTTAGATAGTACGGCTCAGACACGCTCAAGACATATCCGGGTGATTCCGGGTGCCATTTGCAAGGCTTCACTCGAAAGTCACACACCAAAAAAGACAAATCTATATAAATCGTAATTGAATGTGATTGAACTACCGAAGCCAAGCTGCAAGGGGCCGGAAGTCCCCAAATGACCTCTCCTCTGTGTTTACACACTTTGATCGGAAAACGTGGTAGAGCATGGCGTGGGAGCTCATGGTATGTAAGCTCATTGAAGAATGGAACCTCAGCAAGAGTTGTAGCATCAATTCCGGCTAAGTCCCCGTGCAGGCATCCACGGACAAACAGATGACCTTGGTGCCCGTCCCAAATGAGAACCTTAACCAACCATCCGACTTCTTTCAGCAAGATGCCAGTCGTTGTCAGCATCTCCTTAGAAAGGCTAACACAGCAAATGAAGAAATAATCCACTAGGTCAAGTTAATCCAAAGTCGATGCTTGCCTTCACTACCCTAAATAATCCGAGCATGTCCTAGCAGTCTGCAACAATTGGAGAACCTCTCAAAACTGGTAAGCTTCCCAGTTGCCCTTGAAGTTTGCATTGGCGGATGTCGCACTTAGCTTCATAGGCATTGACGCTGCGGATAAGGCACATTTGACCCGAGCACTCGGATCCCACATCAGGAATTCCTGCCTGAGCGTGGAAGCAGTTTCCAAAACAAATGGTACATCCTCCATATCCCTCCACCACCTCCCATCCCAATGACAACAGTATGTACTTGCATGATCTTACATGAACTTGCTGAAACACTCCATTTTGTGAGAATCACATGTGTAGGATTGTGTAGGTACAACATGGCTTAGACCAACTTAGCCCGTACAATCATATCCAAGCTGCATGAGTGTAGCCTTGACGATGCCGGACAAGTCTACGTCTGAATCCAGATCTAGAAAACATCCGTGTGGCAAGTCAGGGGACCAGAATTGCCCCACGGCGCCGTACACACCGTTCAGCTTCATTTGATTCTGAATGCGTGATAAGTAGGTAGCGTCCATAGCGCACGCCAATCGACCTGGGAGTAATTCTAGGTCGCACCATATGAGTTCTAAGGCACAGTAAAAAAACAAACATCCAAATCATTCCAAATCACCAAAATTTGTTAAAGAACTTATCAAACATATCAAAACATAGCCTTGAGCAGATCCTAAGCGGCGAGCTGGCACATGTGATCCTCGCTTGAGCCTCTGATCGATAATGACGCCATTCTCTCTCAAGTTATCCAGGAAGTACAACGCAAGTGCTGGGCACGGCAAGCCTTAGCTAAACACCATCATGCAACCATGACATACACTGACAATGACTGACAACTATTGACATACTACAACTTTGACATACTATGACACATTCTGAAGTCATCCTGCTTATATCTGCTTGGATAAGCCTAGATAACACACACATACACACACAGCATCACACAGCACACACACGTATAATTTAGTTTTGTTCGCACATCTGTTAAACTATATTCATAATAGGCTCCTTCACCCATCTACAAGGCTCAAGCAACACCTTAAGCAAGCAACGCATTTGAAGACTACAAAGATACTCAAGCATGCTCTACTTTCGAAAAACGAGGAAACTAAACTCAGCCAAGAAGCCCATGGAATGCAGTTTGTCAAAATCAATTTTGCCAGCGCTAGCTGATGTGCCGCATGTGCGAGCCAAGGTCTTGTCCTTCGTCGCCAAAGCCAAAGTCGCACCAGAATCGGCAATCAATTTGATCTCAGTTGAGTTTGCTGACTTCTTCGGGCCTTTGACACCTTCGCAGCCCCGTGCCTCTCGATCTATTTTGTGAACGATGGCAACTGCGAGCCCCTGGACAAAGGGATGTTTATCCAAATCTCCTGATATGGCCGATGATGCTATCTTTATGTTGACTTCTTGCAGCTCTGTCGCCCTTCCTGTCGCCAGGTACCTTGAAAATTGCGCTACTAGAGAAGACAATTCGGGAGTGCAACCCTCCACATTGACTCTCATGACTGGCCGGATCACGGTGCTTACAAGACGCCTCATCTCGGGCGACATGTACTTCGCAGGCAAGGAGCCAAAATGTGACCGAACTTTCCCCTGCAGCTCCACATTGGTAACGGCCAAATACTTGTCAACTTGCTCCTTGTAACGCTGGTGCAACATTGTCAACTTCAAGTCGCTCATGTGTTCATTGACATCGGCCTTCGGTAGGAAAAGGCGAGCATGCAGAATGAGTGCCAGCCAATACGAGAGGGCGAAATCAATGACCTTCTTTAAAACACTGCGGCCTGCAACAACGCTCAGGCAGCAACGACAGATTTGTCGCTGTTCGCCAGGCCTTGAAGTGCACATTTTTTCACAAGAGCCACTTCGAATGATCAGGTCACCGTTCATTCGCAGCTCATATGCGTGTTTTTGCGTTGCTATTGAGAAATCCAGCTTGGCAAACTTGGCCCAGAGCTCACACTCACCTTTGTGTGTGTGAAGTAATTGGGCGCTGGGGTCACCGGTCGAAATTGCCTCGCAAGGTACACGTTCCTGCACAGCATCTGGATCTTCCTTGAGAGTTGGGTCTTTCTTGCATTCTGCCTCATCTTTGGTCTGACTCTGTGCCTCCAAGTGAGCGTTCATCTTCTGTTGATGGGTTTGCCCACCAATATGCGAATCAATGTAATACTTGATGTTGGCCGCCTTGGAGCCGACAATCTGTGAGATCTTCCCTTGGGGCTGTCGCCTGGTTTTGCAGACTGTGCATTGAAATGAAAAACCTTCTCCAAGGGCTTCGGGCTCCAGAAGCCTGATGATAGGAGAGAACTTCTTGACGTAACTGAACATATCCAAATCGTCCTCAAGCTTTGGAACCTCCTGTTCCATGTCCTTGTCTACGAAGTCTTCCCGCGCATTTCCAGCGCATCGCATGGCTGCTAAGTCAAACTTGCATCTGCGCAGTTGCAGCTTGCATGCTTCACATTGGGTAGGGATGATCCCCTGCCGCAAATGAGCTCGAACCTTTGCATAACCTCCACCACAGCAAATGCCGGTCCCTTTGACACCTCTTGTTGCAGCTGTCCTGGCATGACAACTCACAAACTCATTACAACGGAATCCGATGCTCTGCAGGTACCCGTCGCATTGCTCAGCAAACACGTCCGATGGAGACTTCACACGCTTGCGACAAGACCTGATGTGGCTGGACCGCTGCCCTGTCCCATCTATTTTCTCCTCCGCTTCCTCATTCTCCACCTTCTCCTTCTTCACCTTCACACCCACAGAGGCATCTGCTTCCTGATTCGATGGCTCCAGGCTGGCTGGGTCCGCACCAGCACGCAAAAGCACAGACGATGCCGGCTTCGGTTTGCCATAGGCCCCACGAGATTGGCCGATTCGTGATGGAAGCTCTGTCTTGTCTGGTGGAGCTGCTGGTGGCGTGTCGAGGTCGATAACGATACCTATCGACTCGGACTTTTTATCCGGAGTCTTCTCAAGATGCTTCAGCGACATCGACGGAGCAGGGTGGCTTGGCAGCATAAGGAGTTTGTACAAGGACCGCCAAACAGGCATTTCCACTGCCCCCATCCATAGCTTGTTCAATTCCTCGCTTTTGCAAAAGACTGCAGGAATACGCTAAACTGATGCAGGCGCAAACAAAAAACAAACATGGTCATGTCACTAGCATTCGATAACCATTCGAAATTGTCAAACGAGTAGGCCTACTTAGTCTAAAGACACACACATAAACGACCAACGAAACACACGAATATATTAAGGCCACACAAGGATCCTCCCTGAGCATTTGCTGTTCCACCAGAGCTTCTGGAGTAGCCTCTGCTGAAAGTTCAGGATTCTGGGAAGACAAAGCCCTCACGCTCCAAGAAGCACAATTGCCATCGCCTAACACTTCCCCAATGTACAGTTCTAACTTCTCCGTTCTTGCCCGGAGTCCTGAGAGATTCGTCAGCCTTAGATAGAAGCACAAAAACAAGCGAAGAACTGCGAATCCGAACGCTCTTTGCTTTAGCACACCCACAAACTAAGATCACAATTAACACAAACATGTACAAGTTACGCCTATATTACACAGGGTACCCATCACACACATGCCTGAATAGAAACATATATCAATAAAGGACAACACCAAAAACGAAAGCTATTCAGAAAGCCCTCTACTTATTTCAAGAAACGTCGTAAGTTCGAACTGTAAAGATTCGATCTTGTTGATCGCAATCTCCTCCTTCTCTTCATCCTCGTCACATCCCATCTCGCTGGGGATATCAAGCTTCGTAATCAGAATCTCTCGCTCTATCGCGCGAGCTCGGAATCTAAGATCCATTCGCGCAAGTAGCACAAGCTCTGCATACTTCGCCTCTCCAAGTTGGCCCTTGGTCCAAGCTGGCATCCAATGGTTGCGACCTCAAATTCAATGGCTAACAAAATACATTGACGATCACTGGATATCATTGGCTTGATCGGCACAAGTTGCATCAATAACCACCCACACATAAACAACAAAGGAACGAATATGAATAAATATGAAAAAATGATGTACCGCTGAAAGGTAACAACAATCAAGAAACCTCCCTGAGCTGCTAAGTCTCCATGAATGACTTCAGATGGGTCATAGTCTGCACGGCACAGCACGCAGATCCACGTATTTGCGCTGTTGGTATCCAAAGGCTTCTTGAGCAATTTCGCGCCTCCGGGGAGCATTTGTAATGCATGATGATAGGTGTTCTGCTATGGATGGTATTTTTCTGATGAATGCATAGGGCTTGGTGCCATAGATAACATTTTTCTCTTTACTTCATAGGGTTTGGGGCCATGTATGACCAGTGTCCATATAGAGTCAAAGTGTGT
>CALGTP010000798.1 GCA_937902105.1 uncultured Actinomycetes bacterium | reverse complement strand
TCAACGGCAAGATAAACGGCCCGTTACAACGGTATAGTAGGTAACGGAAGGACGGCGGAATCGTATAAATAACGATGTTACGCCACACTTCCCCCACTGAACATTAGACTAGGACTTAATTAGTTAAGCTTAGCCTAATGCTTGCCTAGTATCACTAGGTATAAAAAAGTTAAAAAAAAGGTTACCATTATAGGCGATACCGGTCGACACCTAAGTGCATACTGGGTAACTGTCTGTTTTTTACAGACCAAGCTATTGGTAATAAAAAAAAACACTTTGTTTAGTTATTCGAACACTTCTTCGTTAGAAGAAGGTTCTAAGGGTTTAGCTAAACGCTTTACCCTAGGATCTGGGTGCTCTCTTAGATAGCTTTGTACTGCAAAGCTGTCTTTGACATTGCTCCAGGGCTCCGTAGTGTCATGCTCTGGACCGTAACCGGCCCATCGAATGCGGAACTCGAGTTCCTTACGTGAGCGACGGGTATTCCCGTGCATACTAACGACTTTCTCTACGACAAATTCGTCGAGAGTGTCTGTTAGGGCCACCTCTAAGGGTGTTTTGGTCCTTTCATCATATAGAAAGGGCCTGATTTTGTCGACATGATAGTCAAGGCATTTGCCTGTGACCAAATCTTGCAACGCGTAATTACCCGTCGTAGAGTTATGATGTTTTACCAACATCGGTCCCTTAAGAAAGGGTAGGAGTTTGCTGACGGGCCCTCTGCGAAGGCTGTTGTGTCGGTGTTGCACCAGGACAAATGATCCATCTTCATATACTGTTCGCTCTGGCGAATAGTTGTCCATGTGCTGCTGATCCTTAGCTCGCAGACTAGCTTCAGCTAAAGCGATTATAATCGCCTGTGATTTCTGAAGGTCCTGGATATAGGAAGATACGTATATCGAACTGTTTTCAGTAAGAATAGATCTATCTAACTGTACTCCATTAGGAAATACAATTTCAGCGGGTGTTAACCCTGTCGCAGAATTCTTTGACGTGTTTATTAGTCGTTGAACTAGTGGTAAATACTTAGACCACTTAGCTGCAAGTCGGTGATCAAATATGATCGCCCTTAGGTGTCTTAACACCTCCTTGTTGACTCGTTCCACTATGCCATTCATCTCCTTAGAGTATGGATCGGTAAGGAAGTGATTAGTTCCTAAGCGCTCCATAAGACTGGCCATTAGGTCACTCTTGAAGTTAGCACCACAATCAGTGATGATGTGTAGTGGAGTGACATATCTGCCACAGAAGTCAAGGATAGCATCTGCTGCGCCTTCGGCAGCTGTAGAGCTACTTGCATATAGGCTAGTAAACCTAGAGAAGTTATCAATGATGACTATAATCATATTGTTCCCAAATGAATCTGGAACTAGACTTTCAATATAGTCTACACTTATGGTATCCCATAGGCCATAGGATGACAGAGTGAAAGGATACGAGTGTATAACTCTTTTCATCTGGTCCATCTTTTGACAACATGGGCACATTCTAATGAATCGCCGAACATGCTTGGTGCGGTGTTTCCATTGAAAACCCGCATCATCAAGCATGTGTAGAGTGCATTCGACTCCACCATGTCCGCCCGGGCATTCCATGTTTGTCATGGCGCCTGGAACCTTAGGAATTAAGCGTTTCAATCCAGAGTTGTGATACTGAGCAATGGTTTCCCAATGCTCATTTGGTATCTCATAACCTGTTAGCTGGAATAGCTTAGAAGCTGGATGTACATCCTCTAGTTCTTCGCATAATCTGCTAAGAGAATCGGGGACTCCATTGTCGACCCCTCGTACATAAACCCAGTCTAGTATATCAAATTCTTGATAACACATAAACCATCTTTTCACCATCTTATTAGAATCGTGATCAGCACGCAATCGCGTAAGGTTTTGATGATCAGTCATTATAGTAAACTGACGATCACGAAGGAGGTATTCCCACTTCTTAAGAGCGTAAAAGATAGCATACCCCTCCTTCATAGGGGTATCCCAGCTCTGATGTTGGCTAGCGATTGACTTGCTAACAAATCCTATAGGATACTCTTTTAGAGAACCATCGTTCTCTGTTTTTACTTGATACAAGTAAGCACCTATGCCATAATCAGAGGCATCTGTGCGTAGGAAAATAGGCGAATAGTCGTCTAAGAACCATAGCATAGGACATTCGTCTATTGCTGTACGTAGATCTTCGAAAGCTGCTATGCTAGCAGGAGTCCAGACAATTTTTTGTCTAGCCTGCTTCTTGTCATAGCCATTTACAAAATCTTGTAAAGGTTGCGCTCTGTTTGAATGATCGCGTATATGATCACGAAAATAATTCGCTAGTCCTAGGAAGGACTTGATCTGTCTTTTATTCTCCGGTCTGGGGAAGTTTAAGACGCTGTCTAGTTTGTCGCGAGTGAAATGTAGACCATCTTTATTGATGGTGTGCCCTACAAACTCCACCTGGGAGAGCCCTAGCTTACATTTCGACGGGTTTAGAGTGATGTTACTCTCACGAAATCGGAGGAAAACCTGCCTTAACCTCTTCAGATAATCATCTAGAGTGTTAGCATGTACCAGACAATCGTCTAGATACAGCTCACAGCCACTGTGTAGCAGTTCCCTAAGGACCTGCGTGGCTAAGCTCTTCTGAAAGAAGCTACAAGCGCCCGTCAATCCCATGGGTAATCGTAACCAGCGATATACACCGTGTCGGGTCAGGAACGCCGTGGATTCACGTGAGTCTTCGCTGATAGCAGCTTGATAGTAGCCGCTTGTTAAATCAAACACAGCGAAGAATTCGGGCCGGCTATCGCCTACTCTATTGAGCATCTCCTTGATATCAGGGAGTGGCCACTTATAGTAGTTTATAGTTGCCCCGTTTAAGTTCTTAAAATCAAGAACTAATCTCCACTTGCCGTCAGGCTTGGGAACCAGGAATGCATGACTATAGTGTGCAGCATCACAGGCCTCTATGATGCCAGCGTCGAGGAGAATCTTAACAAGCTTCTCTAATTCGACTTCGCGTTCTTTATCAAGTCTGCGACAACGCAGCTGATTAGCTGGAAGTTCCC
>CALGTP010000797.1 GCA_937902105.1 uncultured Actinomycetes bacterium | reverse complement strand
TACGAACCAGAGTCGGGCTAAATCAGGTGACGGTGGTCAACTCGGTCGTCCTTGTAAGTAATAGCAACACAGGTCACGGACCTCGTACGGGTAATGTTGTCCCTGATGTCTGAAGCGCTTTCCCCCTTTCCTGATACAAATCCTGACTTTGGCGCCAACTCGTGGCTCGTGGAAGAGATGTTTGAGCAGTTTTGCTTGGATCCTGCATCGGTCGGCGAACCATGGCGGGAGTTCTTCTCGGATTACAAGTCAATGACGGCTTCAGTCGTGCAATCGCCACAAGCGGCTTCAGTTCCGGTTGCGGCATTGCCCACAGCGGTTGTCGCAACACTGGCCTCAGCAGGTGCCGTCTCTGAGGTGGTTCGAGCGGAAGATCTCAGCGAGCCAATCAGGGGTGCAGGTTTGGCCATTGTCGCCAATATGGAACGCAGTTTGAGCGTTCCTACCGCCACAAGTTTTCGTAATGTTCCTGCCAAATTGCTGGAGGTCAATCGCAGCGTGATCAACGGTTATCGCAACCGAACTGGTCAAAGCAAAGTCAGTTTCACACATCTCATAGCATTTGCCATAGTGCGCGCTATCGCTGACGCGGTGCCAGTGATGAGTAGTGGATTCGTCGAAGGGCCTGACGGAAAGCCGCGAGTACTACGTCACAAGCACATCAATCTTGGTTTAGCTGTTGATGTGGCTAAATCTGATGGCAGTCGAACATTGGTCGTGCCAGTGCTGCGCGAAGTTCATGCGATGTCTTTTGGCGATTTCGTGGTGGCTTACGAAGATATGGTCCGCAAGGTCAAGCAAAACAAGTTGGCGGTTGCCGATTTTCAGGGAGCAACAATTAGCTTGACTAACCCTGGGACAATTGGAACCGTACAAAGCGTGCCGCGTTTGATGCCAGGTCAAGGCGTCATCGTCGGTGTTGGATCAATTGATTATCCAGCCGAATTTCAGGGAGCCGATGAGCGAGCGTTAGGAACTCTCGGCATTTCTAAGGTCGTGATGATCACCAGCACCTATGACCACAGGATTATTCAGGGCGCCGAGAGTGGACTCTTCCTCAAGAGGGTGCACGAATTGCTGTTGGGTGAGCACGGTTTTTATGAGGCAGTGTTTAAGAGCATGGGTGTGCCCTATGAGGCTGTGAAGTGGCGTACTGACGTCAACCCATTGGATCATGAAGAGGCCATGCTTGATAAGCAGATGCAGATCGCCACCTTGATCCGTGTGCATCGTGTGCGCGGCCATCTCATTGCAGATATTGATCCTTTGCATTGGAAAGAGCCCAAACTGCCCGTCGAACTTGACCCAGCAACTTACGGGTTGACAATTTGGGACTTGGATCGCGAATTTCTCACTGGTGGAGTGGCGGGCACACACCGCATGGCTTTGGGTGAGTTATTACATGTTTTGCGCGATGCTTATTGCCGCACCATCGGTGTTGAATATATGCACATTCAGAACACCGAAGAACAGCGCTGGATGCAATCGCATTTTGAGGGTGTGCAGTTTGAATTGTCCAAGGATGAAAAACAACGACTTCTTGAACGACTCAACGCAGCTGAAGCATTTGAGAAGTTTTTAGCCACAAAATATGTGGGCACTAAGAGATTCGGCATTGAAGGTGCTGAAAGTGCGGTGCCGATACTCGATGAGATTTTGTCGCATGCGGCCAACGCCGGATTGGATTCCGCAGTCGTCGGGATGGCGCATCGCGGTCGCCTCAACATTTTGGCCAACGTCATGGGTAAGAGCCTGGACAGTATTTTCGGCGAGTTCGAAGGTTATGTTGATCCAAAATCAGTACAAGGTTCTGGTGACGTGAAATATCACCTTGGTTCTTCGGGTCGTCATGTCAGTCCGACTGGAGCCTCAATCAAGATTGAACTGGCGGCTAATCCAAGCCACCTGGAAACGGTTGATCCGGTGGTTTTAGGAATGGTTCGTGCGCGCCAAGATCAAATTGATCCGCCTGGTTCGTTCCCAGCGTTGCCGATTTTGATTCACGGTGACGCTGCTTTTGCTGGTCAAGGAATTGTTGCCGAATGTCTCGGCATGAGCGACATCAATGGTTATCGCGTTGGTGGCACGATTCACCTGATTATCAACAACCAGATTGGCTTTACCACATCGCCACAGTTCGCGCGATCCTCCCTGTATTGCAGTGATGTCGCCAAGACAGTGCAAGCGCCAATTTTTCATGTGAATGGTGATGACCCAGAGGCATGCGTGCGGGTTGCGCGTTTGGCATGGGAATATCGACAACGCTTTCACAAGGATGTCATCATCGACATGGTGTGCTACCGCCGCCACGGTCACAACGAGGGAGATGACCCTAGTTACACCCAACCACTGATGTATAAAGCGATCGCTGAAAAACGAAGTGTCCGCAAGTTATATGTGGAGACGTTGGTTGGACGCGGCGATATGTCTCTTGACGAAGCCGAACAAGCACTCAAAGATTTCCAGTTGAAGTTGCAGGTCGCTCTTGATGATACGCGTGCGCATGCACCAGTTGTCGTCAAGGTAGCCAAACCGCCCAAGCCTGAAGGCGTTTTGGCTCATGTCGACACCGGCGCGGAGCGTTCATTACTAGATGCGGTCTTCGCGCAATTAACGAACTATCCCGCTGACTTCACCGTGCATCCGAAGTTGGGTCGCCAGTTTGAGCTGCGTTCCAAACTGTATAACGACGAGGGCCAAGTTGAATGGGCTACCGCTGAACTACTGGCGTACGGAACTTTGGTGAGTGAAGGTGTGGCCGTTCGTCTTGCTGGCGAAGACTCGCGTCGTGGAACATTTAGCCAACGCCATTCTGCTTTGGTTGACAACAACACGGAAAAAGTCTGGATTCCATTAGCGGAATTACCAAATGCGGAAAAATTCTGGGCATATGACTCCCTTCTTAGCGAATACGCGGCCCTTGGTTTTGAGTATGGCTATGCCCATGGCAATCCTGAAGCGCTGGTGTTATGGGAAGCCCAATTCGGTGACTTCGTCAATGGTGCACAGATTATTATTGACCAGTATTTGGTAGCCGCAGAAGACAAATGGGGACAGCGCAACGCCCTCGTCATGTTGTTGCCGCACGGCTATGAAGGTCAAGGTCCAGAGCACAGTTCGGCGCGTATTGAACGCTTCTTGACATCATGTGCCGAGGACAATATTCAAGTCGTCAATGCCACAACGGCCGCTCAGTACTTCCACGTCTTGCGTCGTCAAATGCTTCGTGAAATACGTAAGCCACTGGTGATTTTTACTCCCAAGGGTCCTCTGCGGATGAAAGAAGTGCGGTCCAGCATTTCTGATCTTGAATCTGGCACATCCTTCCAAGAAGTACTTGATGATCCATTCGTGAGTGACCCATCAAGTGTCAAGCGTGTTGTGTTCTGCTCGGGCAAGGTTGTATGGGACGCCTTCAACGAGCGCAACAAGCGAGAAGCACAAGTGGCGATTGTGCGTGTTGAACAGTTGTATCCATTCCCTGTTGAGCAGATGATGGAAGTTTTACAGCGCTATCCGAATGCGCACGAAGTGGTTTGGCTACAAGAAGAGCCAGTCAACATGGGTGCATGGACTTTTGTTGAGCATCGTTTTTGGCGTGTCAAAGAAAAAGGCTATGACCTGCGATGTGTGGCGCGCGTTGAAAGTGGAAGTCCCGCAACTGGGTCAAAGACCGTTCATGATCAAGAACTCGCCGACCTCATGGATGAAACTTTCGAGGGTCTTTAAGGCTTTTATTTCAGCCTGATGCCGAGGATTTTTTCGAGGTCTGCAATGGCCTTGTCGGAACCCAAAACTTTGATCGTCTGCATGCCCATCGCCGCGGCAGGTTTGAGATTGATACCGAGATCATCGAGGAACACGCATTGCGAGGCATGGACATCGAGGACCTCACAAGCGATTTCGTAGAAGCGTGGCTCAGGTTTGCGGCAGCCAACCTTGGAACTCTCGATCACCGCGTCAAACCGTTTGAGGATCAGTTCGATATCGGCTTGACGGCTGTTTTCGGGTTGGGCATTGCGCCCATCGCCCCCCACCATGTTGTTGGTCAGACAAGCGGTCTTGAAGCCCGCCATTTTGACGAGGTCGAGGGCTCGAACCATCTCGGGGCGAATCTCGCCTTGGAGGAGGGCTAACACCTGTTGGCCGCGAATCTGGAAGCCCAACGCCTCAGCGTCGTCGGCGAAGGCCTGATCAAATTCCGTGGCAGAGATATCGCTACGTTCAAAATGGGCCCAGGCGTTGTCGTCGGGGTTCGTAGCGTTGATCCGACGGATGGTGTCCAAGGGGAGTCCCTGTTGGCCTTCAAAGCGGTTGAAAGCCTCAAATGGGCTACTCAGGATCACCCCTCCGAAGTCCCAGAGAACAGCGGAGATATTGGTCGGGGAAGTCACAGCAAAGATCGTACGGCTATCCCCACGGCGGGGCCTTATTGGTGGTTCACTAGATGTCACTATGTCCGTCAAACCCCCTGCCAAAAAATCTGCTGCTGCCAAAGCTCCAGTCGCCAAAGTGGCGGTGAAAAAGGCTGCCAAACCTGCTGTGAAAGCTGCATCTAAGTCCGTACCTAAGGCCGCACCCAAGGTTGTCGCCAAACCGCTAGCGAAACCCGCCTCTGGCAGACATGTCATCGTTGACGGTTCTAATATCGCCACGGAAGGTCGCTCCAAGCCGAGCCTGCGCCAACTGAATGATGCTGTGATGGCCTTCATCGCTGAAAACCCTGATGCCGTCATCACAGTCATCGTGGATGCAACTTTCGGTCATCGCATCGACCCCAAGGAAGTCGCTGCATTTGACAAGGCTGTTGAGCACAATGAATTAGTTACCCCACCGGCAGGCACTGTCGGGCGCGGTGACGGATTTGTTTTGAGTATCGCCAAAAAAGTCGGTGCCTCGATCCTCTCAAACGATAGTTATCAAGAATTTCACGGACAGTACGACTGGCTGTTTGATGAAGGTCGTCTGATTGGCGGTAAGCCAGTTCCCAATGTTGGGTGGGTATTCGTCAATCGCACCCCCGTGCGCGGGGAGAAGAGTCGACGGGCAATTCGTGAAGCGCAACCCCAAGATTCAAAATCCCGTGATAGCAGAACAGGTTCCACAACACCAAGGGTCAAAGTCAGTCCCGAGGCGATGAAGCCAATGCCAGTGCCGCGGTCTATACCACCTGGGGCGAGGATGGCACCAAAGAAAATTGAAGCCGGCAAAACCGTCAATGATGTTCTGCCATTTCTGCAGTTTGTTGAGAAGAACGCTGTCGGATCGGTAGTGGTTGGCGTTGTAGAAAGTTATTCGTCGCATGGTGCCTACATCACGATCGGCGATGTGCGTGGTTATGTCCCATTGCGACTTCTTGGAAATCCTCCTCCACGCTCGGCGCGTGAGGTCATGCAACTTGGGTCCGAAGTGACCTTAGAAGTTGTTGAGATAATCGCCGGGCGACGAAGCATTGATCTCATCCCAACGACAAAGCCGGTCTCTTCCCAAAAGGTGAAGAAGGCTGCTGTGAAGAAGGTTGCGCCTGC
>CALGTP010000796.1 GCA_937902105.1 uncultured Actinomycetes bacterium | reverse complement strand
CGTCTACGACACTGCGCTCATCACTCCCCCTTGCTCGACGTACAGCCGGGCTCCTTGGGCCAACAAGAGGGGTCCAAAGCCAGTACGAAGCCGGGCGCATCCATGGGGCTTTCCATGGCTGCGAGGAGCTCAGCGGGAGAAGGCGGAGCTGGGTTCACTGCTGGTGCAGCGTGCGTTGGAAGCAGCGCGATCAGCTCATGGGGCCGGGACCACATGGCTTCTGGAGCATCCTGAAGATCTCGGCCGCGTTAAGGCCGGGGTGCCGGCGTCGATTTGGCAGCTTGAGGAAACCTTTGCAGTTGTGGCAGACTCTGAGGCCACCACTGGGGCACTGCACCAGTGCCAGTGGTCGGGGGTTTCGGTCGCAAAGCCAACGCGGCTTGCAGGAACCGTCGCCAACTTGGGAAGCCTGGTGCACCCGGGTTGGCCGAAGTTTACAGCAGCGGGCTATTACACTGGTCCCTTGCCGAGGTCTTGCGGGCATAGCCACGCGCCACTGATCGGTGGCGACGGCAGAGGCGGTTTCAAAACCGGCCCCTCGGCAGCCTACCCTCCGGAGATGTGTCGTGGTCTGGCCCAGCTGCTGTTTGAGGATTTCCTCCTCAGGGTTGATCTTTTGCCAAAGATCACCACTCCAGGGGATGGGGCGATGCTGAAATCCAGACAGGAGGTGGAGGCCGATAATGAGCCGGACTCCGAGCTTGACGAGGATGGCGTTCCGAAGCCACCGTTTGGCTCTGGTCTTCTGGGGTTTGGCCGCCAGCTCTCCATCCGGGTCAATGGCAGGGAGAAGCCGTTTGAAGATGGCGCCGGGCTCTGCAGTCCGGGTAGATGGCCGCCCGAGAGACGAGGCACGGATGAGACTGGCTTCGCCTGGGAGGTCCGGGTGGGCCTCTTGAAGATGCTGGCAGGGTCCGTGGATATCAAGAAGGTCTTGTATGGTTTGGCCTGCGGGCACTTCAAGGCCTCGCCTTTTCCGGAGAAACTCGTCCTGCGGGGCAGGCAGCATTGGCTTCTCGTGCTCAGGAAGTTTGGTTCTGAGCTGGCCAGCCTTGAGCCGCCAGCTGGTCAGCCCATCCTTCTGAGGGCGGTGGAAGAGCATCTGCGTCTGGCAGGGGATCCGGATTACCGCGTGTTCTACTCCTCCTCCGTTTCGTTCGCCAAGGGCGTGACGATCGGCATCAAAGGGCGGATGCCACGGGTGCCTGCCGTCTTTGACCGCCGTACCCGCTGGAGAAAGTATGAAGAGCAAGCGGAGGCGCCTCATGACAAGGAAAATTATTCTTCTGCCGGGGGTCAGCTCGTCCAGATTGAAGAGCAGTTCAAGGAGGAGGAGCGCCTCGGGGCCATGAGGGAAGTGGATGAGACGGCAGCGAGGAAGGAGTACGGTGAGGATCTGCTGGTGGCAGCCATTGGCGCCATCGACAAGGGCGACTCCACGTTCCGAGTCATTCATGACGGGACGCATGCTGTGGGTGTCAATCCTCGCATCCGGGCGCGGGATCAGCACCGGTACCCGGGTTCTGGTGAGCTTCGTCGCGTCAACCAGTTGTCGTCGGGGCGTGGCATGGTGTTCGGCCTCACGGGCGACGTCTCCAGAGCTCATCGCATCCCACGTGTGATGAGGTGTGAGTGGGGGCTTCAAGCCTGTCAGCTCAGGCCAGACAGAATCTGGCTCAACGAGGTCGGAACGTTTGGCGTGGGGTCTGCGGGCTACCATTGGGCTCGTGAGGCGGCAGGGCTGAGCAGAGCCGTGTTGTCTTTGATGTTTAGGAATTGGTTGTTCCAATTGCTATACTCGGACGACTATGCGTGGGCTGCCAGTGGAGGCTCTGCGCATGAGGACATCTTGCTTGCGGTCTTCTTCCTCGAGGTCATGGGCTTGCCATTGGCATGGAGGAAGTTCCGCGGCGGGCTCACGCTGGATTGGGTCGGTTACTGGACCGACTTGAACCTTCGCCTGGTTGGCATCAGCGAGCCGCGGGCAGCCTGGCTGATGAGGTGGGCCGACAGGATCCTCACCGAGGGGTCGGTCCACATGGGCGACTTTGCCTCGGTCCTTGGCCGGTGGGGATTCGCTCTGCACGCGGTCGCCCTTCTGAGGCCGTTCCTGGGGCCTCTCTATGCCTGGGCTGCGGCAGTTCCGAAGCATGCGGTGTTGCCTCTGCCGGCCATGGTTCGGCTGATTGTCCTCTTCCTTAAAAGGATGCTCAAGGAGGGCTTCAGGTCTCTGCCATGCGGGAGCGGATCCGACTGGGTCCCGGAGGCATTCCGAGCAGATGCCAAGGCCGAGGGCGAGGAGGTCCGCATTGGTGGCTGGGAGCTGGGACCGTCCGGCGATCCTGCGACAGCCAGATGGTTTTCTGAGACTCTCACGCGATTCAACGCACCATGGGTGTTTGAGTCGGGGGAGCCTTTCAGGGTCATAGCGGCCTTGGAGTTGCTGGCCACGCTCTGCTGCGTTGTGGCCTTCACGCCAGAGGAGAAGGCCCCCTGCGTTGGCAGCCTGACCATCTCGGGCACCACCGATAACCTTGGCAATAAGGCGGTGGTGGCAAGGCTTATGACTACGAAATTCCCACTTGTCGCAGTCCTGATGGAACTCACGGCACAGTTGATGCAGCGTGGTTTGGAGCTTGATCTCAACTGGACGCCACGTTTGCAAAACCTGCAGGCGGACGCGCTTACCAACGCCGACTTCCGTGGCTTTGACGAGGCGCTGCGGGTACATGTCGATGTGGGCAGTCACCCTTGGTTGGTCCTTCCGGAGATGCTCGCTTCGGGTCGATCGCTGTTTGAGGCAGTTAGGTTAGGCAAGCTCGAGAGGTCTGTATCGGACCTAGGGAGAGCCAGTTTGAAGCGGGCCAAAGTGTCCTTTAAAGATAGGGAGCCATGGGGATAGGCTTAGATGTATTAAAGGGGCCCCCCCCCATAACTACCTAAAGAATTGAGTGCTGCAAGGTTTCCAATGATCACCCGCGTTGCCCAGAGGGTCGGGGTAGGTGGCACGCGCCTGAGCGTTGTCACCTGAGGTCCTATATGAATAGGGCCTCGGAGATGTTGGGAGTTTGCAGCGGCTCACGACAAAAAGTGCTCATGTGCAGACTTTTGCAATAGGTGGTGTTATGTGGGTGGTGGTGGGTCACTTAACTTGTTGTTACGCGGTATGAATTAATTCAGCTAGTGTAACAACTAATAACAATACATGCTGTAGCCCCCCTTGGCTCCAATCCCCACCAGCAGTGTTTTGTGCCTAGTGGTGCGCCGCCTCCCCTCTTGCTTCATGGCAGCTGCATCTTCGAGCGGGCTGGCGGCACCGACCTCAGGAGGTCGCGTTGTTGCTGCTTGGGCTCAGCTGCCTGCATGCGCTGTGGCAGGCCTCGCTGGCATTGGGGTCTCGGCCAGTTCGTACGAAGAACTGGCCGAGCTATTTGGGGACGCTAAGGACTTGGAGGCTTTGATGGATCAGCTTGATCCTGCGGGGTCTCTTGGCAGGGTCCTCTTCGCAGAGGTTCTCCTGGAGTTGCGAGACTCTGCCGGCGGGCCGGCCGGTACCAAGAGGAGGCGCAGGGCAGCTATACTTCCGTCATTGCAGACGCTTGCGGTTTTGCAGGCGGAAGGGGCACGCGCCGTGGCCACGCAGGTGTCGGCAGTGGCCTCGGTCTGCTTGCCGGTCCGGGCCGTTGGAGCACCGAAGGCAAACTGGAGGAACAGGCTCCAGGGGCTGCTTGCGGAGGCTGATCCGCAGGAGAGGTCTGCGCTGGAAGAGGCCCAGCGGTTGGTGCTTGTCGGCGAGGTCATCGCGCTCGTTCGCAGAGCTGGTCTTCCGATTGTGGCGCGCGCTAGCTTATCCATTAACCCGGACAGGGCGTTGATGGGGTGCACTGGCAAGGCGCGAGCTCGGACTATTCGGAAGCGAATCCGAGAATGGGCCAAGGCCGAGTCCTGGCTCTTGCGCGTTACAGGCGCCGGCTGGCCCGGCTCGGCGGGTGACGTGGTGGACTACTTGCATGATCGTTCTGAAGAGCCGTGCGCTCGCACAGTGCCTGCGTCGATCGTGGGTGCCTTGAGCTTTCTCGAGAAGGCGGGTGGCGTGCCCTTGGAGGCCAGGTTGTCGTTGGACAGCCTGGTGGCGTCGACGGCGGACTACCTCACTGTGTCGTTGTCAAAGGGCGCGGCACCCACGAAGAAGGCGGCGATGGTCCTTCTCTGCATGGTCATGTCGCTGGAGCTATATGTCGTGGATGTTACTAGGCCGCTGTACTGTCGAGGGGTTGCGTGGCTGAGGCTTGTCAAGATCTGGGCATCCTTGCGCTTCGATGACACGTTGGGAATCCGTCCGGAACTGATCGTCCTGACGGCCAGCGGGCTGGAGGCGCAGCTTGAGAGGACGAAGACTTCAGGGCCGGGCCGCAAGATTCGCTGGTTGTCATTCTTTGTCTCCGCGAAGGCTTCAATCACAGGGGTGCCCTGGTTGAGGTCGGGCTTCGGTGTTTGGCAAGGGGAAGGCATGTGCTTTCCCCGTGATTATTTCTTGCCCTATCCGTCAGAAGACCTGGGCAGCGCGATCCGGAAGCCCGTTGACTGGGCAGCTGCCTCGGCGATCGGTAGGGCGCTGCTCCTTGATTTGCGAACGGTCGTATTCGTTGACGGCCTCTGGGCTCAGGGGCCGGAGCTTATGTTCGGGTGTAAGCAGTCGGTCTTGCACTTCTCAGAACATGGCGACCGGAATTGGTCAAGATCGATGGCGGCGCTGTTCGGTGTTCCGAAGTCCGAGGGCGATTATCTGGGGCGTTGGATGCCAGAACAATCTGACGACTACAACCGTGCGGCGAAGCAGGTTGTTCATCGCGTCCAGGGTATTATCGTCGAGGGGTGCCGAAGGGATCCAGGCGGCGTCGACGAAGACCTGGGCAAGCTGGAGCTCCGCGCCTTTCTTTCGAAGAGGGGTGTCAGCGATGTCGAGGTCACCTTGCAGTTGCAGAACTTGAAGGTGGTTACGCCTCTCAGCGGTGCGGGGGTGCGCGGCAGGCGTCTGGAGGTCAGCGACAGCCCTGTGTTGGATGGCTTCGATGGCGAGAGTGCGGCGGAGGAGGACGTTGAGGCGCCCAAGGGGTTCTATGTGTCCTACACGCTCAAGAAGCGGTTCGCCCGTCTACATAGGGTGGGCGGGTGCCACCGCACTCCGGGGAAGGACATTCACGATTACGTGTACATCGATGGCATCCACGAGGCGGTATGGGATGAGTTCTGCAAGCAGTGCTGGAGGCACGGGTCCCTCCCAGATGAAGAGGAGGATCAGTCTTCCGAGGGAAGCTCCTCCACAGAGGGGGGAGGGGAACAAGGGGTTGGCCAATGAATTTAGGGGGTCTGGTTTTTGGCTTTGTTTTATTGCCTTTTTTGTCCGGGCTGGGGGATCCTTTGAGATCCGGCTGCGGAAAGGTTTGATGTTCCTAAAGTTTGGCCTTCCTTTGTGTTCCCCTTGTCAGGCATTTGATTGTCTATACAGTTAGGCAGTTTTGAATCTTCGTAGTGCAAGCTGCGAAGTTAGTGAACAGCAGGGCTCTTTCCGACTCATGTGGGGGCTGGCTTACCCTGATATGTATGACGGGTGAGTCGGTGGTTAGAGTGCCATACCTGGATATGTGTGAAGGGTATGGCTGACCTGAGGCTTTGAGAGCCAACAGGCTTGAGCCTGTTAGGGCCATTTCTGACCCAGGTCTTACAACTTGATGTAACGACAGCGAAAGGGGCCGGCTTACCCTGATATGTGTGACGGGTAGGTCGGTAGATTTGGTACCTGAGGAGCTGGCCCAAAAGTGGTAATTGCGGCTCCTCTGCAGAAAAGAAAACAGGGCTTTGCCTGACCCAAGTCTTACAACTTGATGTAACGACAGCGAAAGGGGCCGGCCTACCTTGAGGTAGGTCGGTGGGCAAAGTGGCCAAGAGAGCTTTCCTGTGGCTATGTTAGCCATTGGCTATGTGAGCCTAGCAGTCCCGGAGACCAGGTCTGGTTTTAATACCAGAGCCTGCCTGGCATTTTTTGAAAGAAGGTCTCGGGAGTTGCTGTAAGGTATGTGGCCTTATACGCGCATCTTCAGGATGTCGGCGTAGATTGCTGGGAAAAGCAGGGTCAGATTGCGGATGCAGTTTTGATTACCTGGCTTGGATCAGGATAGATGTTGTAGTGAATTCCTGTTCATTTTGGCGGGTTCTTGGTGCTTCGTTTCGTTGCGGGCATTTTTCCGTTACGGGGCAAGACGGTTTCTTGGAGACGAGTCGGGGTACACTCACTTTTCGTTACGGGCATATTTCCGTTACGTGGCAAGACGGTTTCTTGGAGACGAGTCGGGGTAC
>CALGTP010000795.1 GCA_937902105.1 uncultured Actinomycetes bacterium | reverse complement strand
TTCGGCTTCCGATAGATTGCCGTCATGGCATTAAAAATCGCTGTTGTTGGAACTGGTTATGTTGGCCTCACAACTGGTGCCTGTCTTGCACATCTCGGTCACAAGGTCGTATGTGCCGACATTGATCCTGAGAAAATCGCCTCATTGCGAAATGGGCACATTCCCATTGTTGAAGATGGTCTCACAGAGTTGGTCACTCAGGGGCTGTCCTCAGGAAACCTGAGCTTTGTTGTTGGCTCGGCTGGCGCTGTTCAAGACTGTGAAATCGCCTTTCTTTGCGTCCCCACCCCACAAGGTGATGACGGCGCCGCTGATCTCTCCTATGTTCAAGCCGCTTCAGAAGAAATTTCAGCCTCTCTCCCATTCGGTGCCATCGTTGTCAACAAATCCACAGTGCCGGTTGGTTCAACAAAAGTCGTCGAACACTCACTTCAGCGACCTGACATTAGCGTTGTGTCGAATCCCGAGTTTTTGCGCGAAGGTTCAGCAGTCCACGATTTTCTACATCCAGATCGCGTTGTCATCGGCAGCGACGATCGTCAAGCCGCCTTAAAAGTCGCTTCTATCTATGATGCATTGTCAGCAAAAATCATCATCACTGATCCCGCCTCAGCGGAGACCATCAAATATGCCGCCAATGCATTTCTCGCCACCAAATTATCCTTCATCAATGCCATCGCTGCGATTTGTGAAGGAGTGGGAGCCGACATCAGCGATGTCGTCTTGGGCATTGGATCCGATACCAGAATTGGCGCAAATTTCTTGCAACCTGGCCCTGGTTGGGGTGGATCATGTTTCCCCAAGGACTCACGCGCACTTATCAAGATTGCTGAGAACGCCGAATACAACTTCGATCTATTGAAGGGTGTCATTACTGTCAATGATCAACAGTTTGACCGAGTCACCGAAAAAATTCGCCGTGCCGCAGGTGGTTCAGTCAGCGGAAAAGTTGTCGCTGTCTGGGGACTGACTTTCAAAGCTGGCACCGATGATCTGCGCGACTCCCCCTCTCTCCAAATCATTCACCGGCTCCTGCACTTGGGGGCAATCATCCAGGCTTTTGATCCAACAGTCACCACTCACCGAATTGGTCTCAGCGAAGAGATTCAGATCGCAGACTCTGCCTTGGCATGCACTCGCAACGCTGAGGTTCTTGTCGTTCTCACAGAATGGTCAGAATTCACTAAAATTGATCCCTCTGAAGTTCGTGCTGTCATGAGCGGACGGACCATCGTTGATGGGCGCAATCTTCTTGATCGATCTACATGGCAAGAGGCTGGTTTCACCCATCTAGGAATTGGTCGCTAGGGATGCGCGTTTTACTCGCTGGTGGTTCAGGATTCATCGGTTCACATATTGCCGACGCTCTCCTCGCTCGTGGCGATGAAGTAGTTGTGGTCGATAATTTCTGCACTGGGCGCGCCAGCAATGTAGCGCACCTGAGTGAGCACCAACTTTTTCACCTGATTGAACATGACGTCACCCTTGCGTGGCCTGAGCATCGCGCATTAACAGAAAAATTTGATGCCATCCTCGATTTTGCCAGCCCAGCTTCACCTAATGACTTCGCCACCATGCCACTTGAAATTTTGGCGGTTGGCAGCACTGGCACACGCAATCTTCTTGACCGCGCCGTGAAAGATCGGGCTGTCTTTTTCCTGACGTCCACCAGCGAGGTTTACGGTGATCCCTTAGTGCATCCGCAACCCGAGTCCTACGGCGGAAATGTTGACCCAATTGGGCCACGCAGTTGTTATGACGAAGCTAAGCGTTTCAGTGAAGCGATCACGATGGCCTATCACCGAGTTCATCATCTTGATATACGTATTGCGCGTATTTTTAATACCTACGGCGAACGGATGCGACCGAGTGATGGACGAGTCGTGAACACCTTCGTCGAACAGGCGTTACTCAATGAGCCTCTGACGCTGCACGGCGATGGGCAACAGACGCGGTCGTTCTGCTACATCAGTGATGAAGTTCGTGGTCTGATGGCTTTACTCGACAGCGATTATAATTTGCCCGTCAATATTGGGAACCCTGAAGAGTTTACGATGCGTGAACTCGCTGAGGTGGTGATCAATCTCACCAGTTCTTCAAGTGAAATTCTCTCCGTTTCGCTTCCACCCGAACGACAAGGTGATCCGCTACAACGAAGACCCGATATCGCCTTGGCTCAAAGTGTCTTGAATTGGCGACCAGAAGTAACACTGCGTATTGGCCTTCAAAAAATGATTGATCATTTTATACATGTTGAAGGCATCTCGTGACCATTCTCGTCACTGGTGGTGCTGGATACATCGGCTCCCAAACCTCGCGTCTTTTGACATCACTCGGCCATGAGATCGTCATTCTCGACTCTCTGGAACGTGGCAATGCGAACTCAGTCATGGGTGCCCCACTGGTCATTGGCGATATTGCTGACTCTGTCCTCGTGACCGATATCTGTCTGAAATATCAAGTCACAAGTGTGATTCATTTTGCGGCTTATAAAAGTGCCGGCGAATCCATGAGTCAGCCAGAAATGTATTGGCGAAACAATGTTCAGGGAACTGTCAATTTGATTGAAGGAATGCTGGCCGCGAATGTCAAACACATTGTTTTTTCATCTTCCGCTGCGGTGTATGGCAATCCGCAATCTTCGCCAATAAGTGAGGCATCTGCAATTTCTCCAGCGAATGTTTATGCCGAAACTAAAGCAATGATGGAACGGGTCATTCGCTGGTACGGCGAAACCCACGGCTTGCGATGGACAAGTTTGAGATATTTCAACGCCGCAGGAGCCAGCAGCGATGGCGTGTTAGGTGAGAACTGGGATATCACGACGAACCTCATTCCGCTGGTGATGAAAGCCGCACTCAACGTCAGTGGTCCACTCCAGGTTTTAGGTAATGATTACCCAACGAAAGACGGGACAGGAATTCGCGATTATGTTCACGTGGAGGATTTGGCAGATGCCCACGCTAAAGCTCTTGACTATCTGCAATCTGGTGGTCCCAATCTGACTGTCAATCTCGGCACTGGGGTCGGCACCTCTGTGCTGGAGATTTTATCCGCCACCGAAAAAGCATTGGGTCACGCAGTTCCACACGAGTTTGCTCCTCGCCGATTAGGAGACCCTGCGGCCGTATATGCCGATGCGACACTCGCTAAGACAGTGCTCGGCTGGACTGCCCAAAAGAGTCTCCAGCAAATCATTGACAGTGCTTTTCACTGGCATCTCAATCAACTCTCTTAAGAAGTACGGGGTCTTCTTCAGGTCACATCTCCGCTTGGCTGTATGCGGGAGAGGTATCATGGCTCTATGAGTGAGCGTCCGCGACAGCAGTTGCCACGGGCATTTCCTTCTTTCATTGAAACAGTCATCCATCTTTTCTCTCGACCGTTAAATGCGATCTGGAAGCATGGTTTTCGGTTCCTCTTTATCTTTGATTTTTTCGCCCTATTTTTCTCGCTGGTAGCCATCAACTTGATTCGATTCGGACGGCACTGGCCAAACTATTCTCTCGGACACCACCTGATTGGTTTCAGTTTGGTATCAATTTTTCTGCTACTGATTAATTACTTCGCCGGACTGTACGAACGGGAGTCGCGTCTAGGTAATTCACCGTGGTTGCCCCGCGTATCGCTGGCACTTGCCGTTGGCGTGGGGACGATCGCTGTGATCACCCTGTTCACCGATTATTACTTCATGCCCAGAGTGAACCTAGTTCTACTGCTCCTCCTAGGCTCACTTGCACTCACCTCTAGCCGTTACCTAAGTCGAGCCCTCACCTCGCGTCGTCAGGGTCCTGCCAGAGTTGGCATCGTAGGTCCGCAAGAAGGAATTCGGACCGCTTGCTCACAGTTTGAATCCAACGAACCACTCGGGGAAGTAGTTGCCACCACGCTTGACACCAGCAACATCATTGACATCGTTCGCTCCCATTTCATCACCGATCTCTTGTTTCTTGATATTCAGACCTTTAACACCGCATATCCCGAACCTTTGGGTGAGTTGGAGGAACTCGGAATAGTTCTTCATCAACGTGTCAGCGCCCAAGAGACTTTGCTTGGACTTCGATCAATACACCAAATTGCGGGTATGCCGTTCACGCGACTTCGATCCCACAATCTCGCGAATCATCAGCGGCGACTAAAAAGATTATTTGACTTGCTATTACTTTTGACGGTCTCACCAATCGTTATTCCCATCGTCATTTTTTTCTTCATCTATGTCAGGATCGTCGCTGGATCAGCGATCCTCTATCAGCAACAACGAGTAGGCGAAAAGGGAGAAACCTTCACTGTTTTCAAATTTAGAACAATGAAACTTGATGCTGAAGATGACGGACCGCAAACCGCTACTCTTGCGGACCCGCGCATCATCCCATCAATGTCTTGGATGCGATCAATGCGCGCCGATGAGATCCCACAACTATGGAATGTCATTAAGGGTGAAATGTCTTTGGTCGGGCCTCGCCCCGAACGACCAGAAATGGCAAAGGGATTCCAAGCAGACATACCTGGATACCAACGACGTACGGAGCTTCCACCTGGGCTCACTGGCTTAGCTCAAGTGCACGGTCGCTATGACAGCGCACCGGAACACAAACTCGGTTACGACCTGCAATATCTTGTGAATTGGTCCCTCATTTTAGATATCCAGATTCTTCTCAGAACTGTCTGGGTAGTTCTGAGTCGCCGTGTCTGACCAGAGCCGGATGATGAGTCAAAGCGAATGGCCCACAGTCTCCGTCGTGATGCCAATTCGTAATGAGGCAAAGTACCTTGAGCAATCTGTGCAGTCAATTTTGCTTCAGAACTACCCGCGAGAGTTTGATATTTGTTTAGCAGTTGCCCCGTCAAGTGACGTAACAGAGGCAATCGCTCAGAGTCTCTGCGCGCAAAATCATCGAATCTCGGTCATAGAAAACCCGTCGGGGAAAACCGCCAGTGGTTTAAACGCTGCAATCGCTCATACCAAAGGGCAAATCGTCGTTCGCGTTGATGGTCACGCCACATTGTCTCCTGACTACATAGTGAACGCTGTCGCCACTCTTCGCTCGACCGGAGCAGCCAACGTGGGCGGTATCCAACGGCCAATCGGTCGCAGTGTTTTTGAACGTGCCGTGGCGCGCGCGATGACTTCAAAGTTTGGTACAGGTGGATCAAAGTTTCATGTTGGAGGACAAGCCGGTCCGACTGACTCGGTGTACCTAGGTGTGTTTGATAGGTCTCGTGCAGAAAAAGTAGGTTGGTTTGATGAGCGGCTGATCCGCAACCAGGATT
Organism: uncultured Actinomycetes bacterium; assembly: GCA_937902105.1. Classification (GTDB taxonomy): domain Bacteria; phylum Actinomycetota; class Acidimicrobiia; order Acidimicrobiales; family Ilumatobacteraceae; genus Casp-actino8. Next base: position 2,957 of record CALGTP010000795.1, on the reverse strand, counting down.
ACGAACTGAACATTCGTCTGCGCCGAGATGGTGCAACTATTTGGTTTGATCCAAATCTGTGGGTTGATTATCAACCCCGAAGTTCGCTATCACAATTGGCACGACAGTATTTTCAATACGGTTGGTGGAAGGCGAAAGTTGTTTGCTTATATCCTTCGTCTCTACGCTTGCGCCAATTGCTCCCAGTACTCGTCACAATTATTTTGCTTTGTAGCCTCGCGATATCTATTCTCAACCCGCTGAGCCTGCTGTTGCCCTTGCTCTACGGTCTGCTTACTACCGCTGTCTCCCTCAGTCAGCCACGGCTTTCACTCGTAGAACGGCTCGCTCTTGTCCTGATCTTGCCCACCATGCACCTCACGTGGGGTCTTGGGTTCGTTTCTTCTCTGTTCTCGCGCAAGCTCAGCGCACCGTAGTCATCGCTGAGAATGCATCACCATGGAAAAAGGTGCAGACTGCTTAGTAATTCTGAATAGCCTAAATCTCCTCAAGTCGTTGCCGGTCCAACCAACCAAAGAGGACCGCCATCGCCCGAGGATCGTGACGAAGACGATGACCAGCGCCTTCCAGTACACGCATTTCAGCAGCACCATGCGACTCCGCCAATTGGCGGGTATCAGTTGCGGGAACACTTTCATCATCATCGCCGTGCAGCAGCAGCAGTGGCCGAGGGGCGAAACGCTGGGCTGCGGGAACTGGTCGATATCGCCCCAATTCACGAGTCCATTCATCAAAATTCTTTGGGAACTGCGGGGTTCGCACTGAACCAACAGAACGGCAGTGATCCAAAAACTTTCGCGGCTGATCAGCCCAATCGTCAAAATCCGCCCGTGGTCCAAGCAAGGCGCATCCTCGTATACGAGGATCATCTGCGGCGACACACATCGCGACTGACCCCCCAGTGTTTGAACCAACGAGCCACAAACCGGTCGGGTTGGTCTGCTCAATCATATGATCAATCGCCGCCTGAAGATCTTCTGCCCAACCTTGTAAAGAAAAATCTCCCGCCGTTTCACCGCATCCACGAAAGGTGAAACACATCGCCGCAAACCCAAGTTCATTCGCCATGCGATCCATGAGTTCTGGAAAACTACTCGCCGAATGTCGCGCATCAAATGGACCAAAAGGAAATGAGTGGCACATGATGACGCCCGGCAACGCCGCAGTATTACCACCGGGTTGAGCCAGATAACGCGGGAGACTTAAGGCACCAGAAGTGATTGTGCCATTACTTAACATCGGTTCATCCTCGCGCTACGAACGAGGCTGACGATGGCGCCGAGTCTTGCCTACAGTCGCCAAAGAATAACCACGGTTACGAGCCTCTGCTAGAGAATCGGGTCCAAAACACAGTCCCGTTTCTGCAGCCACGATCTCGTCAATGATTTCCGCATCTTCCCAAGAATCCACGTCGTACACCAACTGTGTGCGCTTGTCCCCGAGAAAGCGGGTGTGCTCAAACCTCAAAGGTCGTTCCATAGAGTCCCACGGTACTAGGTTGAGACCATGGGGGACCATAAAAAATGGGGTTCTTGGACTCGATCCGAACAAAATCTCCCCGCCCATGTTCCAGCCTTAGATGGAATACGTGGGGTGGCTGTGATGTTGGTATTCATCTCTCATCTCCACATGATCTTAAGTCCCGAGCTCACTTTCAGAGAGGTGACTCCTTGGAAGTTTATTAATCGCACCTTTGAAGCTGGCTTTTTAGGTGTTGACATTTTCTTCGTCTTGAGTGGCTTCCTCATTACTTCATTACTGTTGAAAGAGCGCTCTAGTAATCAATCAGGCATGGTGAGTCGGTTCTACAAGCGGCGCGCTTTACGCCTTCTGCCAGCGCTCTATGCACTACTCATCGTTGACTTTTTTGTTTCGCGATGGGAAAACTTTCCAAGAGATATCCAGTGGAGAACAACTTGGCACGCCCTCTTATACCTCAACAACTGGAATATCGTGTGGAACTTTGGTGCTACTCAAGACGATCTCGGGCACTTATGGAGTTTAGGAATTGAGGAACAATTTTATATTGTCTGGCCGATTGTCATGATCACAATCGCAGCTCTAAAGATTCCCCCAAAGATTGCGATTTCTCTCACTGCGATCTTCGCCGTCTTCGTAACTTGGCATCGCCTTGACCTATGGAACAACGGGGTCTCCTGGCTATTTCTTTATGTGAGAACCGACGCTCGCGTCGATTCTCTGCTGATAGGAGCGACGTTTGCCTACGTCTATCGCCACTATCGCGTGCCGCCCAAAATTTTAAATTTGCTGGCGACTTCATCCTTCATAGGTTTCATCTACATTAAATATCGTTTTGGCTCACTTCCTCTCCATCCTTTCCTCTTTCAGGGAGGTTTTACGGTGATTGCCGTGCTCGCGGGGACCATCATTTTGGCTGCGGCTGAAGGTGCATGGTTTGCTAACAGAGTTCTCATCTCACGGCCTCTCACAGTCATTGGAAAGGTCTCATATGGGTTGTACCTCTGGCACTTACCAGTCTTTTTCGTTTTGGGGAGACATGTCACCTCCGGTCCAAAACCACTGCGCATCCTGATCGGGATCGTCATCGCCTCTGCTGTCACTTCTCTTTCCTGGTACTTTGTAGAAAAGCCGTTCCTCAATATCAAGAATCGAAAGTACGGAAATGTCCCAGCCGTTCACTGAAATTGATTTTTTCTTTGATCCGATGTGTCCATGGGCGTATCAAACCTCGTTGTGGATCCGCGAGGTTCGTCGTCTCAACGGTCTCCACATCAATTGGCGATTTTTTAGCCTTGAAGAAATCAACCGTCCCGACGGGAAAAAGCATCCGTGGGAGCGAGCCCTTGCTTACGGCTGGAGTCCCTTGCGGGTCGCCGCTCGACTGCGCCGTCAAGACATGGCCTTATGCGATGCGTGGTATGCGGCTTGTGGGAAAGCGCTGCACACTGACGGACGCAAGCCACACGATCCGGAGA
>CALGTP010000794.1 GCA_937902105.1 uncultured Actinomycetes bacterium | reverse complement strand
GTTTGGAAGCATTTGGGGGCCCTGATATCCTTAGGGCCCAATGGCCACAAAGCCATAATTTGAAGGCCAACTGTCTCAGGACAGGCTTTGTCTACCTGGCGAATAACACATGTGTCAAAGCAACTCTCTCTCTCTCACTCTCTATATCTCTCTCTCTCTCTCAGGGCCTCAGCCCCCACACATCGTTTGGAATACCATGCTCTCGTATTAGGGGATGGATGGACAATCAAATTTCTAGCATGACTGCTTCAATGAACTATGATGCTATGAATTCCCTAGCAACTTGCTTATGTCACTGCTCCAATAAGCTATGATGCTAGAGCCTGTAGATCTGAACCTCCATTTGGGCTCAATAGGTATGGACCTATAAAATGTGATGTTGTGAACGAGAGTGTGAATAATACAATTGAACATATGAAAAACCTTGCTGTCGATCTTGCATACAGTCAGGTGAGTAAGTAGTGTATAGGTTGGTCGGATTTGTTTGTAGTTTTCAACAAATTTAGTTCTCGGCTAATTCGCCGTGGCATTGTTATTGACAGGCTTTGCTACACAAACTGACATGCAGGCAGGCAGGCAAGCAGGCAGGCTAACTGATAGACGTCGAACCGTTCTCTCGGCAACTGCGTATTGGCTGTACAAAGGAAACAACAAAGCCGGGAAGAGTGCACATGCGTGCAAAAAACATTTCTGGAGCTGAGGCCACGCTGGTCCTGACTGCGTGAACACAGCCAAGGTGGGCCCCTCTTGGACAGACGTATTGATAGAAGTACAAGCGTTTTAAGTGGAAAGCCTAGTTCTATTGATAGAATAATGCTGCTAGTCAATTTCCCAACCAATCCCTATAATTCAATGCTTGTTAGCTCCTCCATTGCACTCTCATTGTTTGCCCCCAACTGGAACCAGCTCTTGTTCCAAGATTCTGCAGCGGCCTATCCAAACTGTCACCACAATATAACACACCGTACATACACCAACCGAAATAAATCAAACATCCGATGAACAATGAACTAGTTTATCCATTGCATAGGTGAGCATGGCAAGTAGGGGGGCATTTCACAGAAGTGACTCAAACGTGTGTGTTTTACCAAGTGCTGAGTGGTGTCGATGCCAGTAATGCTAGAGTAATAGATATGTGTCATGTAGATACATCACAAAGCAACAATTAGTACGAACACTCTTATGTATCAACAATCGTAAATTAAAATCCAGCTAACTGTAATGCATCATGAAACCCGATTCTGTGTGTTGAACCAAAACTGGTCGATTGAAGCATTACTGGCTCGCCACTGCACGAGTGCACGCACACGCAGGGACACAAAAACAAGATCGCCACGTAAAGCGTATGATACTTGGTCGTAGCGATCATTTGAGAAACCCAACTACAACTAACGAAGAAAACATATTGCTACTACTTGTTGTGTAAAGTAAATCTAAACAAACTGTACATCGATATGATTACTAAACCTCATGATCCCTACAAGCAAAACGAATCGAAGGCAGATGCTCTGCTCTACACCTCCATGGCGGACCAGGCACTTCACCATAGCCAGTGCTCTTATCTTACACCACCTGACCAAAGAAACTAGAAGAACTTATAGATATCCTTCATGTGATCACTTGCCTGGTGACGGAGTTTGTAATTATTGTAACCGTGCATGATCCATTTTCTTGCTCGTACCTCGGCGCCTGGCGGCAGTGTCTTATAAGGCCTGATGATCTGACAGCGAGCGTGCAAACAGCAATAAATTTTGAATGCGTGATTTGGTTTGCCAGCGCTCATTTCTGTGATGGTGCCCAGTTGGTGATTGGCTTCAGTATCACACATTTCGTACACATATCCTTTATCATTTTGATAGGATAAGCCATCGTTAAGTTCCATAGGAGCAACACCCTCAGTGGAGGTACCTAGGAACACCTGTGGGTCCTGCAAATCGATGTTCTCTAGCCAAAGCTGTTGCGTTTCAAGGTCATCACCGCTGCTATCATCGTCAGAACCTGAATCAGAGCCACTTGAGTTATCATCAGCAGGAGGAGCAGCAGGCACTGGCGGATGTCCTGCCCCACTACCTCCACATCCATTGCCGGGGGCTTGGCTCACCGCTTGTCGATGGTCATGTTGTAGAATGTCAGGAGCAGCAACACGTGGTCGTTTTTTCGTAAGCGTCGGCTCATCGTCGACAGGCACGTTGTTTTTCTTAGTGCTCTTTGACTTTGTCTTCATAGAAGATCTACATGATTTCAGCAAGGCGTTTGATGCCTTGAGAGCAGGATCATCAGCATCACTGTCCCCATCCCCTTCGTGTCGCTGACAAAGTTCACGTGCTAGGGTGTTGCCGGTAGCATCGCCAAAATTTAGATCACGAACATGCAGCAAGCTTATGCAACCTGAGTCAACCACATAGTCGATGATCAGCTGTGTACGCAAGGATCTGACGTCACAATCCTTCAGAGAGTATGCAAACTGATGCATAGTCACAATATCTGGGCAATGAAAAGTGTAGTCTTTCATTGCGTCGTGATGTTCTGTCCACAGCCTCGGTAGCACCAGCAAAAAAATAAAACCACGCAAACGAATATAAAACAACACTTGAACAAACACTGCGCATCAGTTATAGCTGCGATAGCTTGGGAGAGCAGCTAAGCAATCAACAACTTCGCAGAAAACGAGGTCGGGCAGCAAACCTCATCGAAATCTTCTGCCCCTGGCGACCGTTGTAGTTTACATCGCCATAGGCACATGTCGTAAGGTTTGAAATGGGGCTGGTTGATAAGAAACAACTCGGGAGGTGTAGGTGGCGCTGCTGAACTGCTGCCCGCGGCAGGCGAAGGTTTTGCAAATACGACAAGGGGCAGCTTGCCCCTTTTGCCACAGAATTTTCTCACAGCCCTTGCAATGTTGCGAAGTAGTTGCAATCCCAGCAGAACATGCTGCTGCTGTCCTTCCGTCAACTTGTGATAGCAGCCTCCGAGTTTCATGCAAAAAGTAATCTCTGGTTTCTTGGGTACTTTCAGCTGCTGGCTGCCTGCAATCAAGCCTCTATGTTCTGCGCACCATTTACTGTCGTATTTTTTCACGAAGGCCTTCTCCCGCCAGTGTTCTTTCACATGCACTTCTGCCACAGGCCACTTATTGTCAAACACTTGCCACGGCCCACTGCAAGAAGCAAGAGAATCACTGCTTGTTGCTACTGCCATCGGTCCCTGGCATTGAAGCTGAGCCTTCCTTTCGACTCTCGACTGCTGGTTTGTATTAATAGCCTGCTGCCTCAAATTTTCCACTTCTGCAGCATAAGCTGCATTTTTGAAGTCCGCGCTGGCATCAGCTGTAACTCGTAGTCGTCGTTCATTCTTGCTCTCCCCTAGCAAGGCTGGTCGAGTGTCCAACCTGTTGTCTCGGAAAAGTATCCAACTGTTGGATCTTTTGCTCTTGGGTAGCTCATCAGTCTGGTCTGCAGTTGGGTTTTCAGCTTGATGGCCGTCGCCCTGGTCATCCGATATGGCCCTTAATTGGCTCAAATTTGCTGCAGAATGTCGACTGCAATGCGCATCGTGGTTTTTGGTGTGCTCGATGGCGTGGATGTGGGCCAATTCGGCTACACAGTGCTTTGCGCACATGGTGCTTGAGTCATGTTGCATGCCCCGCATGTACGACCGTGCTGAGGTCGCGCGCGCAAAATTAGTTTCTGCTTCGTTGTTCATAGTTTTGCTAGTGGCCAACAAGAAGAGTGCCTGAGCAAAGTCTGACTGTGGATGCAACATGGATTCGAAATCTTGCCCCTGCGCTGCGCACAAGGCTTTGAGGACTGGGGAAACCCCAGGATCAAGATCACAGTCGGCCAGCTGCAAGAAATCCTCCAAGATAACTACTGCAGCCGCCAGGTTGGTCGTGGAGTGCAGCACCCTCAAGAGAGACCAGGGTAGCAATGTGTACACATACACCAATCGTTTCCATACCGAACCCTGGACATCCGCCACTGTAATGAAAAAGTCATCAGCTGCTGATTCGAAAGATATCCCTCGTACGCCTTGTTAGGCAAGTTGTCCAAAGCTTAAGGCAGTGATATGAAAATTATATGCTCAACACAACGCCTAAAATTCCGACACGACAGAGATCAGTCTAGGCGACTGCAGGTGCTTTGCATTAAGTTAGTCTACGGACCTGGAAACTCACCGCTGGGCCTCTAGAGAAACCTACTTTACTTACCTGCCCAGGGGTCCTGAAAAACACGCGCACACACACTCTAATCATATAAATATCCTATAGCCTAGCCTATTTGAAACCCCCGCTTCAAGCTGAAAAAAACAACGACGCCTTGCAGAACAGGCAAGCAATCTCTCACAGATTTCTGCATCTCACCATAGTAGTAATCTAGCACCTGTACTGCTGGTGATCTGGCGAAGATGGTAGATTTAACAAGGGGCAGGTTGTCAATGCCAAGCCTACCTGACCATGATGCCAGTCTCTGTTCTTTCATGAGATGATACATCAAATGTTCTGTGCCAACAATTGATTTCAGTGCGATGCAGACTTGTTGCAATAATTTTGAAGGGTTGCCGAGCCAGCAGCCAGCACGCTTCGCACGAACTCGCTCTGGACGTTTGAAGACTTCTCTATCTTGTGTAGGGCAAGACGAAAGAAACTCAATCAACGAAGCGTCATAATCGTCGTCGTCGATAGGATCGCTGACGGGGATCAAGTCTGGCATCTCCTCATCGTCGGGGTCGTCAATGCACAAATCATTTTCAAAAGCATCCTGCGCATCAGCATCACCTAGAAATTCTTTGTCGCCCCTCCAGTACAAATGCCACCAAGCCTGGTAAAGTATCAAATGGCAACCCATGCCCAGAAAGTATTGCCTCGCAGGCTTCCCACCTTAGTTCAAATCGGAAGCTGTCCAAAACGCATTCTATCGCAGTGCGATAGAGCAAGAAGTGAAAAGAAGTAGCAACGAACACATACAAATAATGTCCAGAACATGGCAAGGGGCAAGCTGTCCACTCATTGAGATCTGGCGTAGTTGGTCTCCTTGCAAAGATAAGCTCGTAAAGTGCAGACCACGCCTTATCAAATGAATCCTGTACAACATGGTTGCCCTTATAATTTCGATGGAATTATTTCTGTGGATATATTTGTTGTACTATTTATTTGCTACGGCAATCAAAGATTGTGTGTGCTTATTTTGCATCCTGAGTTATGAAGTCCTGTTTGTTTTTGCAACAGCCCAGTTTGCAGTGATGCACGATAATCGTTGATCTCCAGTCGCCGTTCAATACTTTAAGAGCCTGTGCAGAATTATCTAGTCTCCTCCGACGCTGTCCAGTGCTTAATAGCTCGTCATCTGCAGTGCAATCATGGAGATATGTGAGATTAAGAACCTCTTGAGCATAGTTGAGGTTTTCAGGCTCAGGCTCAGAAAACCGAACACGGAATTGTTGTTTTGCCATGATAAACCTTTGCTGGCGCAGAATTCGGAAGAACAAGAACCGTTAACAAACACATGTCCTATTGATTTCACGAATTTGTAAACTGTGAAATCTGGGATTCTTTTTGCATTAAGGTCGCAGCGCCGATTGAATCACGTCACGGTAGACTGGCCCAGACCTCTGCACTGCACTTGTGCAGAACATTTCGTTGATGAAATCATTTCGTTTGAAAGCGATTTCAGAACAATGGTGATCTTCATGGAGATTGCACTGATGGCGAGCAACCTTGCTTGGCAACGCAAACTAAGTCTGCTGGTTATGAAAAGCAACTTCAAGCCACATTTACACCTATCATTTAACGATTCTGGCGATTCAAGATGCACTTTCATAAGCCAAGGCTGCGACAGCTACGTGCTCAGGTTTGTCCTCAATAGCGTGGCGCTCGATGCACTTGTTGCATTCGTGTTTGTCTGCGCAAATATAAAGTAAGCCAAATGAGCAATTCTCAAACCATGCCCAAATCCTTAGTTTCCCAGAAGCCAAAATGACAACTAAAAAACTAGAAACTAATACACAACTTACCTAAGTCCGAAATCACTGTGAGAGATCACTGTGATTATCGGATGAACTAAGAGGTTAGGGCGAAGTTGGACCTTTGGTATTCATGGCAGTCCACATATTGCCGGCAGTAGAAGCTTCTAGGACTGCAGGTGCAATTACAATAGGTTCGTGCCTTGGTTGCTTTGCAGGCTCTGCCCAAATAAAAAGCTCATAGCCTAAACATACAGTAAGTTATATCGATGGCCAAAACTAAATTAAAGATTAAAATCCTAGCTAGGTTGCTGATAAGTTGCAGCACAATTAGGTCAGAAGTCACCCAAGAACCGAGCCAGCGCTGCATGAACACAGGCCAACATCCAGTGACAACTGCATGTGTTCCATGCCGTACATTCATCATTTGGCCGGTTTCGTCCATCTCGATTTGGAGCCTTACTCAGGTTATCGTCGAATCGTATCACCCTATCTAGTTATCGTTGCCATGTGCCAGGAAAAACAGTCCTAAACCCAATATAGAAACACACCAAAAATCAAAACTAAGTTAAGTGGCTTTTTGGCTTTACACTTGGCCCTAGCAACCGTTTGGAACGCAGTTTTCTGTTTGTTCATAAATACCTGAATGACGGAGTTTCGAACCTTACAGGGTTTTCGGCATTGCGTGTGTGATTGTATCAGCTGTTGTGGGTTATGCTGTTGTTATCGGTGTTGCCAATGGCCTTGTCGTTGTTGTTACGGCAGCTTGTTGATTTCTTGCCTGGAAGTACTAGGCCTATGCTTATTGTTATACACAGATTTGCACAGGCGCGATGCAAGTAATAAACTATAACTTAAATTTGTAAGTTGCATCGCACCTGCTTTATCATTATTGAATCTCGGAAAACCTCACCCTTACCTTCTGCACGTGATTACTAGCTGCTCGGAACCAGTAAGCTGCAGATCCTGTGCTAAATTGCGTAGGGCAAGCCGTTTTGGCTTTTGATGTGATAGATTTTGCATGCCCGAACCTGTATAGATTTAGCAGTAGCAAAGCAAAGGAACAACCAAAACGATTTTCCTACAATCGTTCCAACCACAATACCAAAAACAGACCACAGTTAAGCTAACGAAGTCAATGGGCGTGCATCGCAACATCGCCAGAGGTGTCCATTTTTTATAAGTCCCTTTTCCTTTGATTTTCATATTGCCACCATCCACCTTGCTATGCTAATGCAAACTATTTTGAATTGCCTGTTATTTCGTATATCATAACAATTTCAAATAACAGGCAACTCAAAATCAGATACAATGAATGACCAGCCGAGGCTCGGGAATGAGTTCGCCACTTCTCACTGCGAGCTCTGAATTGACTCTGCCTATGGCATTGTCTGCTGATTCGTTTTTTGTTGATTTGACCTTGTGTAGTTGCCTTGGTTTTGACTACGGCGCTGGACACAATATTTGCTTATTCACAATCCATAGGCTAGGTAACTAACAACAAAAATGATGGTGACAAGTTAAGCTACTTATGAGCACGAGCTATAGACATAATTGCCTTCGATTTCCATGATTTGTTTCTGCCGTTATTTGCTGCACCATTCTCCTAGTTCAGGGAGTTCAGGGCTGAAAACGGAAAATGCGTGGTATGCCTGATGTTGTCGCTAATTGTTGTTAAGTGCACGTAGTTCTGTATTTGTTTTTGTCGGCGATGCCCGGCCGGGTCCTCCTCCACGGCAAAGCGATGAGCACGGAGGAATGCATCCATGGTGCACTAACTAAAGGATCGTGCTATTCTAATCGTTGTCATTGTCGTTGTTGGTGGTGGGTTGGTATAGTCCGTGTGTATTTAATAATTTGCTGGGGCCGTGAGAGGCCATTTCGCATATGAGTTCATAGATAATCATATGGAACCGTGGATAAACGTTTTGCTTATGAATTTATAGGCTGAGCTCTGAACACTACTTGAGACACTGCTGTGACACTTTGCAGCCGAAAACATGCACAGAATCAGCCTATACTTTTTACCTAGAAATCCTCGATTCACTATCTTCCCCAGGAAACAAGCCATCCACGGCCCCAAACCCCGAAACTAGGTAATAATTTAGGCAATTATCTATAATTAGGCAGCCACCGTTAAAGCGGACTTACGCAAACACAAACTGTAATTACTAAAAACCAGCTAAGTTAAACTCGACAAATTGGCAATTTTCTAAGCTGTTAACCTGAAAAATAGCAAACGACTCAAAAAAAAAAAGTGAAAAAAATCAAATCGAA
>CALGTP010000793.1 GCA_937902105.1 uncultured Actinomycetes bacterium | reverse complement strand
TCGTTCGTCTGATCCCTTTGCTCGTTGGGAACAGGCCAGTGTGATCCGTGGTGCAGGCAAGGGCACGGTCTCTGCGGTTGCTTATGCCGCTCTTGGTGATATCACCGCTGCGCAATTTGCCTCACTTGCAAATATCCAACGAGCACTTGGAGCCGATGTCCGTTTATCAAATCGTCAGAATGTGGTTTTCCGCAATCTCCAAGAATCCCAGTTGCGCGAATTATTCGATCGGCTTGACGAAATCGGCATGGCGCGTCCTGGTGCTGAGTTGGCGCGTGACGTGGTCGCTTGCCCAGGCGCCGATACATGCAATATCGCCGTCACCCAGTCGCGCGGTTTAGCCAAGGCCATTGGTGAGCGCCTTGAAGAAGAGGGTTTGGCTGAAGTAGGCGGAGTGCGTATCAATATTTCGGGATGCACGAACAGTTGTGGGCAACACCATGCTTCAGACATTGGCTTATTCGGAGCTGAACGTCGTGCTCATGGTCGCTCCTTGCCGGGGTATCAGTTGCTGCTTGGTGGTCACGTTGGTGATGAGCAAATTCACTTTGGTGAGAAGGCTCTTCGGCTTCCGGCGAAGACGGCCCCAGAGGGAGTGGCGCGAGTCGTACGTCGCTTCGCTGAGGAGCGTAACGCTGGAGAACTCTTTGCGACATGGATGAACCGTGTTGGCGGAGCGAGCAAGATCGCTGACGGACTCCGTGACCTCGATGTCATTCCAACTCCCGAGGAGAACGAGGCTTACTTCACTGATTACGACGAAACGGGACCATTCGTTGCCGACGTCGCCGAATCAGAGTGCGCTACCTGAGGTCGGAACATCTAAGGTACAGGACATGACCGATTCGCAGATCGACCCGCGCCGCTATCGAGATGTACTGGGACATTTTCCGACTGGGGTCACAGTAGTCACTGGGCTTGACTCATCGGGCGCGCCTCATGGCATGACAATCGGTTCATTTTCTTCTGTTTCGTTGGATCCACCATTGGTCGGCTTCTTTCCAGGAATGCAGTTGCGTAGTTGGCCCGCAATCTCTGAGTCCGGAAAATTCTGCGTCAATATTTTGGCTGATGGTCAAGATGAACTGTGTTGGAAATTCGCCAAAGAACCTGCTGATGGTGAGACCAGCAAATTTTCTGGTGTGGAATGGAAGCCATCAGCAAATGGCTCACCGATTCTTACTGGCGTGATTGGCTGGATTGATTGCACGATTGAAGTTGTGTACGAGGTTGGAGATCATTTCTTTGTCGTCGGTCGTGTTCAGGACCTTGCCCAAAATGACGATGTTGCTGCAGCGATGGTCTTCTTTCGAGGCAAAGTTGCTTCGGTCAAAATGCCTACATTTGAATAGCCTTTGATGATCGGCACCATTTCTTCGGTCATCGTCGGGGCCGTGTTCTGCGTGGCCGGTGCTTCAAAGATTGCCAGCGGTCAACGTTGGCCAATAGACGCCGTCGCCTTGGGTACGCCTGCTGTACTTGTGCCCATTGTCCCGTGGTTTGAGATCTTGTTAGGTGCGTTTTTGGTGGCGCACATCGCTCCAGCAATCACGGGGATAATTGCACTCCTGCTTCTTGCAGTTTTTACTTTTTTGATTGTGCGTCAACTACGGCTTGGCCATCGTCCTGTATGTGCATGTTTCGGTGCGTGGAGTTCGCGTCCATTGGGTCCTGAACATGTTGTGCGCAATGTTATTTTGATGGCCTTGGCGCTATTGACAGTTG
>CALGTP010000792.1 GCA_937902105.1 uncultured Actinomycetes bacterium | reverse complement strand
ACGACACATAAAACACACGCGATTAAGCGCGCGACAAACACCCGCACCACGGACGAACAACCTGATCAGCCCACACTGGAAGCACGCAGGTGCACCGCTCCAGGTAGGCACCGACAGACCAGTGGTTACGAACCTCAACCGATCGCGACCACGTCTCCGGACACACCGACAGACGCAACGGCGTCACCACCAGCCAACACCATACACCACGATACACCGGTCCAGAATGCACGCATTTTGTCTCCCGTACCGTTCCGTGTAGGGCAACCATCACCACGATAACTCACTAAGTAACGTAGTTTAAGCCCCCTTTAAATACCGACACATTACATTATCCAACTCCTACTTTAGCAAAGAACACATAGTTCCGCAAAGTCACTGTAGTGCACTAAGCGACACGCGCACCTAGACATACCTACTCCGGAACAGAAATTTCGATACCTATGCCCAAAACGTTTTACATAGGAATCAACCCAATTTTTCAAACCACTTTTCCAACCGCAATATTAACCTTCCTACGGCAAAATGCAAATGCGCCACCAATAATACCACCTAGTGCACCAGGGATACACCCGAATCTACCTCACTAGGACCAAATTGTTGTTTTTCACCCACCAATGATTCACCCTAGGGCACCTATCCTGGACCGTTTGACAATCCGCCCACCAATATTTCAAACTAAAGGGGACAAACACTACTCCCGAATCTGCCTACCTACGACCAGAAACGAAGACACAACCAACACTCTCACAATTCCTTTTGCAAAGCCTTAACATGACGTTCGTTGAGGGTGCGTTCAAAGACGCTGTGCTCAACGAGGCACGACGCGATGAGAACAATGGTCTACTCCTCAAACAGGAACTCCAACTGGATGAGGTTAACAACCTACCAATAAATCCAGTGTTCTGGAGTGCCGGGAGCATCGTGGCCGCAGTCCTCAACTGCGCCCCGAAAGTAGTAACACCCATCATGTGCGTTGGCGCCTATCAAGGAAACAGATACGGCATCACGATCGAAACAGTACCAAGGGCCGTGATCATCAATCACGAAGACCTCATCGGCGGCAACGCGCTGTTCGCAAAGAATGCCAACGCCGTCGCAAACCGGGACAAGGACTACATCCTGACAGTCCTCCAAACCCAAAAACAAATGATCAAGGTGGTACCGATCCGTCCGGACCATCTCGAAGATTTCTTCGAACCCGACGGAACACCACGAAGTGTGCGGACCATCGCCAAGGTTTTCGAGGGGAAAAAGACGCCCAGGGACTCACTCGTCCGCAACTGGCTACGTGCAGCTTTCGTCGCAAAGGACCTCGACAACAACGCTGACAGCACAAGTCAACTCCAAATTGAACCAGACCTCCCAAACTGGTTTTCGGTGGAACAGTCCTCAACGTTCTACACAGACTTACAAATCGGTTTCGACGACGACGACCACACCTTTGGTACCATCGTCGCCAATGGCATCCGGAACTGCCTCCACCCATCTTTCGCCCCAGAACCGACAGTTGAACGTGAAGTCATCGACGTAGACAGTACTACGGAACGCAATATGCGCCAACGAACATCAGCACCGCCACCACCAAACACAGCTAACGATGCATTACTCCAACGCGTCTTACAACTCGAGGAGAGCCTCCGCGACCAACTTCGCCAGAATGGAAACACTCGGGCCCAGAGCCAGCAGCGAAACAACGCACCACCACAGCGCTCTGGAGTTACGTTCAATGACGGCACCCTACCTTTCAGGGAATCCGGTTTCAACTTCAGGGACACGGGTTTCAGCACGAGCTCGACATCCCAGTTTCAACCACCACCTCATCACGGAACAACATTCGAGGCGACAAGTACAACCAATCCTTTTGGGGATACGACTTTCGGCACATCCGCCTTCGGTGCACCTACAGGCATCGGCCCATCCGGTTTCAGTTTCGGTGCAACAGCAGGTGTTTCTGGTTTCAGTTTTGGCGCATCGACACCATCTCGACCGCCACAAAGAACGGTGGCTCAACGGCTCCAGGAACTGTCGAACAAAGCTGTAGACGGCCATCTCACAGCAGCAGATATGAATGCATTTAATGTACTCCAGGCCACTACACTCAACACCGGACCCAACGCAGCTGCGAAGCAAAAAGACAACCTTGGAACCAGAGCGTTCAACCTTTGCGGATGGGCCCACCTGCAACCATCTGAGCTCCACCTGTTACATCAATGCAACGAAGGCGGTTGGTTGCACTACAATAAGGCCAGCAACAAGGTCGAGAGGGAAGCAGTCGTCGACGCGTACTTTGTGCAACCCCTAGTCAGGAAGAACGGTCGGTTTCGTCAAATCCTGACTACCGAGTTCAGAGACCTCATCATCAACTGGAGGCTAGCTCCTACGAACTACGAGGGCAGTAAACCACATGGCGGTTTAGGCCCACTTTCGTTTGTCACCAGATCACTGGCAGAACAAGAGAACATCGATTTCTACCGAACCGTGAACAAGCTTACGGCAACGCTCACCACAGCGGACATTGAACGGACCATCCCAAATACCCCCAAAATTCCCGACAACATCGATGCACTCATTACATTATTAATCTTGAACCAAATTGCATTAGTCCAGGTCATTGGAGACAAAGCCCCACCAGCAACGGAGATCCAACGTCTAATCGAGGCATTGTATGACAACTACAACCGCCTCACAGGCCTAGTCAACTTCCAAGGTTTAATCGGCAACGAAATCGTCTACCAACTCTGTCGTCACCTGGAACGCTATTTCATTGTATACTGTACAGAAACCGACGTGCGCGAACGACGTTTTCCCAAATTCAACATCGACTTCCTCATCCAGGGTATCGAAAACAACAATCTGTCCCTATCACACAGCTACGGTCCAATTTTCGCAACCAAAAAACAGGCACCAAAAGCGCCTACCCCGCACGGAGGCGGTACCGGCGGCGGAGGCACACGAGGCGGCGACGGAGGCACCACCACGACCCCAGCATCACGAAAGCGAACAGCAACATTGGCAGCAAAAGCGGCACCTCCAGTTGTCCGTTCCGGCCCAGGTTGCGCAGCAATCATTAAACTCGTGGAAGAACACCGATCCAAGAACGACGGAAAATTTCCTCGCCTCTCTGACATCCGGACCGCAAACGACTTTGCTTCCACCAAGGATATGTGCAATGAAATAGGACTCAAATCTAGCAATTGCCTCATGTGGGGACTCTATTGCAGTTGCAAAGGCAAATGCCGCAACACACATCAAGACGATTTCAGCACTTTCAAACCGGAACGGGCACTAGAAATCCTAAAAAAGGCCACAACTATGTAAGAATCTAAATAATCCGCCAACTAGCGACTCACCCGTCAAAGGGCATTAAACAATAAATTTATGTTAACATTTCACACTCTAATAAACTACTATATCCCTACCCTATTTTGCTTTGTCTTCTCCATCCAAGCATACCCCCGTGCAGAGCCATATCAACAACATCTCCACCACCTAGAGCACCGTGTCGAGCCGACACTCCGTATCGCACCCCACCTCGTCGTGCCCCCTCCTCACCATCAGACCATCGCCCACTCGCGGTTGCGGAGTTCACACCAACACAAAGTAAGTTACCATCGTTCAAAGGCCTAATGTACCCTCGCAACGAAGTGCTCGATCACCCAGCGGGACCGCACCTTCTCCAGTACGCCCTCGACGGTTGCCCAGTTGACTGCGGCGACGATTGGACCCTGGAACAATTAGAAGCAGCAATCCAGAACGGCGCACACTCCAGTGCAAATATACCGGAGGCAGCAGCTGCTTGCAAAAAAGAAGCCCTCGAGCGAGTAAAGGAAGGCTTGTGCCGTCTCGTAACCTGGGACGACATAAAATCCAATTTCCCCAAAAATCTTAAAATATCACCCCTAGCTGCCGTACCGCATAAATCTCGAATATACCGAATGATTCTGGACCTTTCCTTCCAACTCCTCGTGAACGGCAAACAGCTCGACTCAGTCAACAATTCCTCCGACAAGTCATTAGCAAAACAGGAATCCATGTACGAACTAGGCAATGTCATTCCCCGAATCATCTGGACCATGGCGCTCTCCAAAGACACATCCACCCCATTTATGTTCACCAAAGTCGACCTCAAAGATGGTTACTGGCGCATGGCAGTCAACGAAATTGACGCTTGGAATTTTGCATACGTCCTACCAGGAGCAGGCCCTAACGACCCTGTACAACTTGTTATCCCGGACGCTCTCCAAATGGGATGGAGCGAAAGTCCACCGTTTTTCTGTGCTGCAACTGAAACAGCACGCGACATCATCGACGACAAAATCCGCAACAATGTCATCCTCCCGGAACAACCACTAGAACATATAATGATGGACATAAACTGGTCAGCCGTGAACAAACTACACCCGCCGTTAACCACGGAAACCGACAAACGCGACTTCCTTCAACTAATCGAGGTCTACATCGACGATTTCATTGGCGTCATACAAAGCACCAACGAATCCCACCTACGCCAGTTTTCTCGACGCATTTTGGACGGCATAACCAAAGTATTTCCCCCACCAGAATTGTCGGGCAGCAAAATGGACCACCCAGTCTCCGAAAAGAAACTCATCGAAGACGGCATCTGGGACACACGAAAAGAAATACTCGGGTGGCTTTTCGACGGAATGGCGCGCACCATCGAACTCCCACCAACAAAATGCGCTTCTCTCCTCCTCGAACTAAAAGCGGTTCGCCGCCTCCCCAAACTCGACGTAAAACGGTTCCAGAAACTCCACGGGCGCCTCCAATTCACCACCATCGCAATCCCGTGCGGAAAACCCATACTAGGCCAACTGAATTGGTACATGTCCTCTGCATCGAAGAACAAAGGCCGAAGCCTCGTCGTCACGGACGCCCTACAGTCTATCCTTCGCGACTGGTCAGCACTCATTCGACTCGTGGGACGACGACCTACGCACGTCACCGAACTCATCGAACATCCCCCGTCATATCAAGGCTTCGTGGATGCATCCAAATGGGGCGTCGGCGGCGTCTGGTTTAGCGGCACCCACAACATCATACCCATCGTGTGGTTCTACGAATGGCCCCAGGACATACGCGACCAGTTCTGTTCTTCCTCGAACAAGAGCGGAACACTAACAATCTCTGATCTGGAACTAACAGGAATCCTCCTTCAGTGGCTCGTCCTCGAACACATTGTGGATCCAACAACACTCCGCGATGCCAGCGTATCAATCTGGTGTGACAACCTTCCTGCAGTCGCTTGGATGTACAAATTCCGCACCAGCACATCTTTAATCGCAGCGCGCATACTCAGAGCTCTCGCTGTACGACTACACACGAACAGAGCCGCGTTGTTATCAGTGGAACACATCTCCGGCATATACAACAACATGGCAGATGTCGCATCACGAAAGCACAGCATCGACAACACACGTTTCCTCACTGATTTCTCTACATTTTTCCCACCACCACAGGATCAATTTTGGACACTGTTCCTACTCAGCAACAAGATTACGTCAAAAGTCTCTTCGGAGCTGCTCAAGAAGCAATCGACTTTGGAGTCGTGGCGTCGACTACCAACGAAAGAATACGTTTTTGGAAAGCTTGGACCCACTTCATCGCCATCTACTTTCCAACCTATGACGAAAAACTCAGTACTTTGTCACAACCAGAAAAAATTGATGTGCTGGTCTGTTTCGCCCAACATGTGCGATCCGGAGGCGTTTCACGACGCAAACAACATGTTCGTGCGCAAACAGTCCAAGTATCGCTGCGGGCCATCACAGCGCGCTTCGAACTGGACGGAGAACAGAGTCCGGTGGTTAACTCGCAAGGAAAATACCATAAGAAAATCAGCCAACTTATTGAGGGCTACCGACGAAACGACCCACCCCCAAACTTCCAGCTAGCCGTCCCACTCACCGTGCCAGCGTTCATGCATACATTCAGCAAATCCGGTACAATGAAACAAAAAGCAGTTGGCGACATGGCTCTCATAGCTTTCTACTTCTTACTAAGAGTCGGAGAATACACGACCACCTCAACCACCACCAAGAAACTGACACAAGCGTTCCGCCTACAAGACGTTACACTCTGGGACAACAACACGATCCTGGACCACTCCTTACCTTTAGAGGCACTCCTCATCCGCTGTACAGCAGCGACACTCCGCATTTCAAACCAAAAGAACGGCAAGCGTAACCAAGCCATACATCATGAAGCAACTCCTTGCGACACTTGCCCTGCCAAAGCCTTAATTCGAAGAATCAAGCACATCACCAGTCACACATCAAATCCAAATACAATCATCAGTACCTACTTTTGCAGCGCGACTCACCCAGGAAAACTGATGCGCGCCACCGACATAAACTCCGCACTAAAAGCAGCGGTAATTCGCTTAGACATGAAAAAGCACGGGTTCCAGGTGGCACAGATCAGTTCACACAGCCTACGTGCAGGCGGCGCCATGGCGTTACACATAAACAAGATTCCAGCGCACACGATCAGGAAAATGGGTCGCTGGAGCAGCGACACCTTCCTTGATTACATACACGAACAAATCGCTGTTTTCTCAGCCGGCCTGTCAACAGCTATGGGAAACAGGATCCTATTCCATAACATCGGTTTCCAGGGTATCCCAGCCCCCGTCCTAGATAACGCCGATACCTAAATAATAACAAATTTTAGTTTATAGTTACACTAAAACTCCTTTTCAACGATGCTACCACACCACAGATTAAATCTAGTTTAGCGACCGACGCAAAACAGGTATCCTCACAAACACTCACATGTGAACATGAGTCGCGGTTGTGTGTCACAAGTTTTTGCGACAACACCTACTACATGTTTTGCTCCATCGTTTTAATCCAACACAACACAAAAACAAAACCGTTTTTCTCATCAATTCCCGAATCAATCCAAAACCACCATGGTACCGACCACGGCG
>CALGTP010000791.1 GCA_937902105.1 uncultured Actinomycetes bacterium | reverse complement strand
GCCCAGTCCGAGTCATAGTCCCAGCCGTATCCCCGGTAGTCCCTATCCTCCTCGGATGCCCACCCTTCGTGGTCCAATTCGCCCGGAAGAGCCTCGTCAAGTGGGCGAAGGGCGCTGTATGGAACCGTGTCTTGGTCCAATTCGCCCGGGAGAACCTCGGCAAGTGGGCGAAGAGCGCTATATGGAACCGTGTCTTGCCCAGTCTTTGCCCGCTTCGCCCTACCTTTCCTAGCTGCCGAACCAGCCGTAGAAGTGTCTGCTGTGGAGCAGCAGGAGTGGCACTTCTTGGTGTTCGGGTTCAAGAACGTAATCTGGACCATACCCAAGCACCCTTTGCATCGAGTAAGCGTAACGGAGTCCACAGCCTGCACCCACCAGCCGTGGCGCCGAGGGCACGATATCGAAGGCCACCAAGAGGGCGGCAGTGGGATGAGGTCTCTTCCTTTGATAATTTCCTCTCGGAAGGCTATGTGTTGTCCATGGTCCCACATATCAATGAGCGCCTGTATCCGTATCTGAGTGGGGGCATTGATTGAGCAAAGGAAACGAGTCTCCCGGGCGTCTTCGGGGATTGGGCGAAAATGAGTCGGTTCATCGGCACGAGGGCGGACAAAAGAGTCCGCATACGGGGGTTCAAGGCCCAGAGATCGCCATTCACCATCCTCAAGAATAGAAGAGGGGCCTCGTCTGAGGAGTCTTGCCAGGGCCCGATTATAGATCTGTCTGCCCTTCGATGGAGGTGCGTCCACCCGTTCCCAGCGCAGGCCCGTGCAGTGAATGCGATGTCCGTGTATACCAGAGATGAGCCTAATTCCCATGTCGGCTCCGCATCCATAGACCGATGGTGGCTGGAGAGGTTGTCTTACTCGCGATTGCGGGCGTGGTTTGGGAGGCTCTAACAGGGATTCAAGCGATCCCTGGGCCAGTCGCCAATCCTGGTCCTCCAAGGCTTTCCGAATTGTCTGCAGCCATTGGTCAGGGATGGATCCTGAGGCAGATAACCTGGAAACAAGGGCCGTCTCTGTAGACCAGATGTGATTTGCCGAGTTCCTATCTTGGGCCTGGGCAATTCTGCGGGTCAGTCGGCGTAGCTCGGTGAGATTATCAGCAGGGGGGAATGTGGAACCCGAAACAAGCCATCTGTGAATAGTCCCCCTTGCCGAGAGACCTGCAAGCTGGAGTGAAGCCCAGTCTTTAGTATCGCGGTGGCTGAGCCATTGGGAAGCCAGAGCTAAATCGGCCGGAGTGGCTCCTGGTACCGAGGGGAGATAGAAGTTGAAGCGTCCAAGGTTCTCCGGGCCACGGGGTGTCCGCGGAACATCCCTCAAGTCTAGGTATTGGGCTGCACATAACTTTGGAAGAATACGTTGGAAAGCCTCCTGTCCGGCAGACAGCTTAGCCAGTTCCTCGGTTGCTCCGGCCGTAAGATGACCTTTCTTGGCTTGCGACTGAAGTGATTGGCGCTTATCTCGCAAGAGCATAGTGGCGCCAAACCAGCTCAGTGGGAGCTGAGTTGTGTTAACCAAGGTCGAATCTGGGGCCTGGGGCGAGGCGGGGTGTTGATCATCAAGCCCAAATGCCTCAGAACCCGGTGTAACTTCGAGAGCGGTGGTCTCGAAAGTGACCCCCGCGTTGGCTGCCTCTGCATACATGGATGAAGAGGGCTCTGGGCTAGTGCTCTTCCTGGCCCCCCGTACGTCAAGAGTCGTGAAGGCTATATATGTGCCTTGCCTGTGTACCTTCGTGCGTGTCGTACCGTGAACCTCGCACACCGGAGTGCCTTTTAAAACCGCTCGAAGTTGAAAGGTATCACTGGCAGCCGGGAAGTTGGTCGCAATCATGTCGCGGAGGGTGAACGCCGTGGAGCACCCAGCCCTAGAGTTAAGGGGTATCTTAGCCAGATTGCCGACAGAGTTGCAGAAGATGGCAGTGTCGTCCTCTTCCTGGACGTGAGTGCACCGGAATCTTGAATCCAAACTGTGGCCAGGGATGGAAAGAAGAGCCTGATGGTCTATCAAGAGGCGAGCCAGCTCGATGCTCGGTGTGCACCAGATAGAATCCTTAGGAAAGGGCTGCCACATGAGGGTTATCTTAAGCATGTTGGCAAGAAAGCAGGCGAATGTGAAGCGATTTTCTGAGGCTCGGTGCCAGGTGAGGTTATGTCGCGCCACAGCCCTTTGAAGTTCTGTTAGGTCAGAGCAGTGCCACCTATTCAGCGCTTCCTGGTATTCCAGGAAAAACAGTTCCCGGAGACCGCCCGACCCTAAACAACATGATTCCAGGTGGTTCCAGAGAGTCTCGCAAACCGCCGCGAGCGGGGTGGGTAGGTTTCTGCCCCCCAGTTCCGCCGGGAGGCGCAAAATACATGAAGCCGTGCTCTGTGAGACTCCGCAGGCCATCTTGTAAGCTCGCATCCAAAGGCGATCCAGCGTACGCAGAGCACCGATCGTCCATGAGAGCACCCCACTGGGAAACCGAACATATGAGGGAAGCGTCATCGAGACCAGACTGAGGCTATGTCTGATAGAGAGTTTCTTCTCCTGCAGGAAAACGATAATGGCTGCAGATTGTTGGAAAATAATGGAGATCTGCTTTGAACAGTCACCCCTCATATCGCCATGGATACCGAGAAAGCGAGTGGGAGAGGATCCAGGGATGACCGGTAGCGGATTACCCGCATAGGAGACTCCCGAGGTCAGCCATTGAGATCGGCACGAGAGGCAGATTGGGGCGCTGTCCACCAGGCCCTGCTTGTCCAGGGGAAAGCAGCCGCTGGACCTGTCCTTTTGACAGCGGGTGCAGCGAATCGGCTTGGCACCAGTCGATTCAGGCACCCGGACTAGAAGGCTGTCTGGCCCGTCTTCTTCCACTGCTATGAGGTCCCACAAATGCGCGCGAAGGGGTCCCGCTGCGCTACTCCGGGAACCTCGCGTAGTCTCAGGCACTATGGGTACATCCCCTTTTCCATGCATAACAGCAGTGACAAAGGATTTGGAGAGGGCGATGCGGAGCCCGCTCCACTTCTCAAAGAGGTGTATCTTCTCAAGGAGCTTGTTGGCGGAAGCTTCACTATTCACATAAAGAGAAAGGTCGTCCGCAAATGCCAGGTGGCTAAATTTGGGAGCCCCCGTCACCCCGTGGTGAAGTTCAGACTGATCCAGAAGGCGCAGAAGAGCGTTAATAAACAGAATGAACAAGAGCGGGGAGAGGGCGGAACCCTGAGCGGTGCCCGTGTCCATGAAGATGTCCGCTGTTTCGTGTTCCCCGACACAGACTCGCATAGAAGCCAGGTCATAGAAGCTCTTGAGAAGATCAACATCTGGAACCCCAAACTTCTCCAGAATGGCCCATAAGCATGCATGGCCCGCCGAGTTGAAGGCGTTGGCGTAATCTAGATCAATACGAATAAGCTTGCCGTCGCCCGCTTTAGCGAATTTGAGGAGGAGTTGTTGCTTTTGGACACTGTCCGTCACCCGATGCAATCTTCGAAAGCCAAATTGGGAGGATTCGAGGACCCCGTTTCGTTCTGCCAAATCCTGTAACCGGCCCGCAAGGATGAGATTAATCAGTTGATACGTGGAGTTGAGCAGCGCAATTGGCCTGTAATTCACCAAGAGCGAAGGGTCTCCCTTCTTGTGGAGGATAATTACCTTTCCCATAAGGGTTTCCTTGGGGAGCTGAAACTCGGATGCAAAAACCAGATTAATCAGGTCCAAAAAATTCTCCTTAAAGGGTGCCGGACTGAGTTTCAGAATTTCCGCCGGGACTCCGTCATCCCCGCATGCCTTTCTCGGCGCCATTCGGGACAGAGTGCGGGAGAATTCCAGGGAGGAGACTGGGTGTCCGATTGTGGCCCCCTGTGGAATAGTGCGTCCCCGAAAGATACCCTCGGAGACCAGGAAGTCCATGGGATCAATCTTGCTTCTGTTATGTCGAGGATTGGCTTCACAGAGTATCGAGCCTCGTTGGAGACAGACTTCGCAGAAGTTAACGATTTGCCGATGTGCTGGGTGGTGATCGGAGACCTGCGAGTGAGAGCCCCTATGGTCCCCACTGTCCGTCATCCCACGGTCTGTGGCCCGAGTCCGCCGTATGTCCGACCGCTCCGCCCCGAAGGTGTTTCGAGAGCCGCCTCTTTGCTCGGGTGTCCGCTCGCTTTCCGGCGCCTCCCTGTCCCCTCGACTCCCGACCTCCTGTGGTAATTCGGCAATAGCAGCTGGAGGCGCCTTTACTGACAAAGGGACACAGCCTGTATGGCCGCACTTATCACATGAGGCTTGCGGGTGGTATGCATTGGTCTGAAAGAAAAATTCCAAGGCAGTGCATAAATTCTCCCCTGACCACGGACCTTGCCCATAGAGGAGGGTAGGAGGCCCGCCTGCGGGGAACGGAGGGGATTGTAAACAACTTCGGATCATCGGGTAGAGGTCCGTCAGGACCCGCGCTGTGATGGAAACCTTAGCTATTTCAACCTGAAGTGTATAGCGGGTCGGGTCCAGCCATTTTGTAATATCTAGCACCCAGTGCTGCACAGAGGTAGGGGAGCTCGAGCCATCCATGGTCCACTGAATACCACACGGGCACGTTTGGGTCACGAATTCCATCGCCGCCGACGGCTTACGCTTGCCTAAGATCTGCTGTATACCCTTCTTGCCATGCGCGAATAGCCAGTGGAATTTTTTGCGGAGCAACTTTTCAGCCGTCTTACGTTGAGATTCACAAAGCGTTGCGAGGGAGTCCCTAGACTCCTCTAATGCCTGGAAGATGCGGCGACGCCACCAAGGAAGCATTCGCAGAAATTTGGCTTGAGTTTCAGTGAGATATTGCAAGCCCAATCTCTGGAGAGTCCGTCTAGTGGCTAACGGAATGTCAGTGGAGTACCAGTTCTGGGGCTCGACCGTCTCTTTGAGGGCGCATGTATACAGGTGGATGTCCTTCCTAATTTGCAGTTGTTCCTTGCTTCGCTCCTCAGGGCGCTCACGCGCTCTCCGCAGGGAGGCCCTGGCTCTAGCTTGTAGAGCTAAGGCCGCGCCAAGCATGCTCTGGCAGTCGCGGTGATGGCGGTCAAAGACTGCAGCACCAGTTTTAGGGGCACCGACCCGAGGTTCTGAGGCGATTAAGTTGTCGACGATTTGGCGCCATTTGTCCACCAGTGAGGGGAATAGCACATGGTCAAACCTCTCCGGTTGTTGTCTCCGAATCGTCAGATGAGCGGGAGGGGGTGCGGGTAGAATGGATCTGTCCAGCGAGATGAGAAGTTGTGCATGGTCGTACTTCATACCTTCGCACCCCAACACTCCTTGACCTGAGCTGTCTGTCCACCTTGTGGCCGGGGGAGTGGAAGTAGAGATATTCCACGTTACCACATGGTCCAGTTTGGCCGCTTTGCCTGCCCGGTTTTTCCAAGTATGCCCAGCAGCGGGGGTCCATGTGCCCTGGGTTCGCGAGAGGAAATTTGCAAACATAGCGTCAGCATATTGGAGGTTGCGGCTTCTGGGGAAGCTGTACCCCACCCGCATCTGTTCAGAATTGCTGGCCGGGATGAAGAAGTGGTCGCATACTTGGATGTAGCTATGGTGCGGCGGAGGGGCTTGAGGCGCCGGTCGCACAAAGAGCCCATCTGGCAAAAGGGAGACGAAAGAGTCGGGGTGGAGAGAGAGGCCATCCAAGTCATCTAGGTTCCGTTCGCTGAGATCCAAACTCTCCAGAAGGAGCGCACGCAAGCCATCATGTTTGATTTCCGTGCCCATCGTTGGCTTATCCGTCGAGACCTCCCACCTCAGCCCCAGTTTGGGAGAAAAACTCGCCCAGGTCTCAGGGGTGATCGTGCGGGGCGGGCGCGCAGGTGGCACTAGCAGCCACTCGCCCAAGACCAAAGAATCCTCAAAGCGCAAGTCTGTGATATTCCCAAGGGCCCACTCCTCCTCCGTGAATTCCAGGGTGAGGCCTTCTCGTAAGAGACCATATTTGCGGGAGATGATCTCCGCGAGGGAGGGGTCCAGAGGGATTGGGTCATGGCGAGTGGGCCGCAGCTGCGTCACCAGCCAAGTTAGGCCATCTGGAAGTAAAAACTTCCGAAGCGCATCATTAGAGTAGCTCGTGCGGCCCCTGGGCCGGTGCCTGCCAATGTCTCTCCATACGATTTCCGGTGTGACCAGCACCTCCGGCATAGTACAATTCAGGTCTCCAAGAAGTATAATCTTATCCTTGAGATGCTTCCGAATCCAATTTGTCAGACGCTCCCAGAGTTTAGATTGCATGGAAGTGTGGGCTGCTGTGAACTGGTATATGTTGAGGATGTGAATTTTTTCACCAGAGCGGCGCGTTGCTGTGATACATAAGGAGCGACCGCCCTCGGTAAACACAATCCGTCGTCTATCCCGGCGAGATCTATACACCGGCGCCCCTAGCTGAAATGAGAGAGCACTAAGGAACACTCCCGTGTGAAGAGCAGTGAGAGTGGAGAACACGTATCCGTGGTTACGGTGGCGTGAGGTCGGCCGATGTTGATGCACACAAATGAACACCTTGTACGGAAAGCGACGCTCCAAGTCATGTCGAATGTCTTCCTTCTTGTGCAGGGGGATGCGTAGATCCTGGAGACAGATCACCGATCTATTCTCCGCGAAAAGGTGATCTATGTGCAGGCCGGACTTTTCATAACCATGCGGGCCCAGGTTCCAAAGTAAGATGGATTGGGCGTCAACTTGGTCGTGGAAAAGGCTTGTGTAGTCTAGGATCCGTAGAAATTCCCTGAGGAAGGGAGAAAAACCTGGCTGGCGAGGTTGACGGTCAAATTCCCCAGGGGTTTCAACGTCCCCAAGAGGGGTTACGGCCTGCCAAAGGTCGGCCTTGGAAGACATGTACAACTGCCACAACTTGCGTAGGTGGAGAGGAGCTCTACCTAGGGGCGCAGCTCTGCGATAAGTCACATTTAGGGGGCCGAACAACTCCTCACCAAGAAATCCCATCAGACACAGACGTCGGCGGTACAAGGAGTCACACCAAGTAGTGATGCTATTCGAAGAGAGCGCTTCAAAGAAAGTTCGGAGCAGAAGGAGTCTGGTGCCTCGCCATCCCCAACATCCCTCAGTTTGTGGCTGAGGGGAGGGTGCCCCCCGTCCGCACATTCGATGAGGGTCGCCCAGGTAAGATAAGCATGTCCAAGCTTCATGCTCCACACACCAATCCGCAAATAAGTGACGTAGGCGCTTTCCGAGCCCCGAGATCTCAGTCGGGTGGTGCCCGTGCGGGAAGTGCCTGTCTCCAATGACCGGTGCAGATCCACTTCCACCTGATCCTCCGTCACCGCCCCCTCCTCCTGGACTTCCTCCTCCCCCTCCCTCTCCTCCCCCTTCTGCTCCTCCTCCGCCTTGTCCTCCTCCCTCTCCGCCTCCTCCGTTGACTCCCCCATGTAATGCAAGACACCGCTCAATGCTCCCTCTGTGAGCGGCCACCTTTGCACCCTCCTGTCCCACCCCCCCTCTCCCCTCCTCCCCCCCCATCCCCTGCCCTCCTGTCCAGGGCAAGGGTAAAGGGTCCTCCACCCCTGTGGTGGAGGACCCCCCTGAGGGGTTCATGGTGGTGCCGCCGGCACTGGCCGTGCCGGCGGCGTGGAGGAAGGGCCCGGGGGCATCGCCGAGTGTTGGGGTAGCTTAGACGAGTCGAGAACTGGGCCGCTACGTGGGAGGCGGGAATGGGGCCTAGGGTCTCTCACCCCCATCCTAGTGTCGCGTGGTGCAGCCCTGGGAAGTTTGGCGTAGTGGTCCATGTGAGCCTGAGCCCTGCTGCCCGCTGGCGCCGTCCTGTCCTCTTCATTCATCGATTCTCCGAGGTGAGTCCCTGGCTGGGGCTGGTCCTGCCAAGTGACTGCATGAAGGGTGTTCGCTTGCGAGCGCAGCCGGGCTTGGTTTGGGAACCTAATTAAGAGACTCATGAGATCCTGCACATCTTGCCCGAGCGCCGTTCCGAGACCCCAATACCAGAGGATGGCTTCGTTTTGGAGGGGATGAGATGCTCCCGTCAGGATAGCTGCCAGGTGTTCCGTCTTCAGCGAGAACTCCTGGACGTATTGTCCCACGAAGTCTCTGTGCCGAAAATCCGAATCATCTCTACGCGGTTGAACAGAGTCCGCTAGGAGGTGAGGAAGAGGGTGTGGTAGGAGAGAAAGAATCTGTTCAGCACACTCTTGACCTGCGGCCGACAGTGCAGTGCCTTGCTGGGCTCCTTGAGCCTCATGTGCAGTCGCTATGCGAGACAAATTCACAATACACTGAGCGAAACGGTCTGCAGCGGCGTACCCAAGCACTTTAAGTAGGCAGTGGAGGCAGTGCGAGACCAACTTCTTTGGGTCGTAGACACCGATCTCATAGCAGTTGTGGCATTGTAGGCAGAAAGGAGCTTGTATGGCGTCGGAGTGCTTGATCTGTTCCATCTGTTCCCTATTTGGATCCAAAAGCACCTTCACCATCGGGCAAAAAAAGTGCAACCACTCAATGTCAAACCAAGACTCGGGAGAGCACGTGATCCATCTGAAGGGGCCGACCTCGCCTTGACTGAGTAACTGACTTATCATCTGTGCGCCATGGGCCTGCCGTCTCGCCTCCCCCGGATTGCCGTATGATGCCCTTATTGTAGCGTCCATCTTGTTGAAAGAGACGAGCCCTGGGATATTGCGAATCCGAGTGGACTGCATGGTCGTCAGGACTGAAGGTGCTAGGAGGACCGGGTACGCATCCAGACATTTGGTTCTATGATCATTACTATCTCTCGCTTCAATTCCTTCCTCCGCCCGCTCTCGCGCCTTTTGGCTCCGGAGACTCTGAGCGTCCGCAAATAGCACGATATTGGGCGGACTCAGAGTGGGTCCTCCGGAATCCCTAGTGAAGAGACGGAGGAGGTGGGTAAGGAAGCGATTCCGTTTGATCTGCAGCGGCGAGATCGTATAGGCCCGTGGACCTGGGAGGTTAAAGCGGGGTCGAAAAGCCGTGATTGGGCCAGAAGCAAACGAGGACGATCCCGTGGTAAGTTCCGGGGTCATCCACGTGACCCGATCCAGCTCACACCGTTGGGGGTACGAGTCGCGCAGGAAAGGATACCCCGGTATCAGAGACATCAATGGGTCCCATTGTAGGCCCGTAAAAGAGTCACACGCCTCTGGGCGGTGAGCGACCAGCAATCCCAGTTGAAGTGCGAGAGTTGTAGCCACGTGAGGAGTGAAAGGCAACCGACCCTCCTGCGAGTAGAGGTGGATCAAGATCTGGGAGCCCCGGCCAATCTTGTTTTCCCTGCCTGTGGTGATTTCCACACGGACGGTGTCGGAGTTGAGGTGGTGGCTGAAGGACGTCGGGACCAGACGCTGCAGAAAGGTGATCACATGGTTTGCCAACCAATCCTCGAGGACCTCTGGCGATGGGAAGTCGCTAATCAAGGCGTCTTGTAAGCCCAGGTGGCAGCGGTTATGGTGAGTGACCAGAAACTGTTGCAGGTCTCCAAGGTTTGGGCGCAGAACCGTTGAGGCCGTGCTCGCTCGTTCCCTGTCCGTCAAGACATCTTTTTTCTGGAGCAGCAGGGTAAAGGTGAGAGGTTGAAGGAGTTCCGGAAGTTCCATCAAAACCTCGCTCTGGGTGACAGTGGCGTTGCAGCAGCGCAAGATGCATGCTGACAAGTCAAAGGTAATCGGGGTCTTGGTGCTGTCGAACCCGTGATGGGGAGAGTAGAAGACCCGAAGGCGGCCAATGCCCTTAAAGCTACGGTCAAAGACATCAGCCAGCGAGCGAGGGGGGTCTGGGCGAATTTCCGCCACTCCTCCCACATCTCGCCCCCCGAGCCTGAGGATCGTGACCAGGAGGGTGCAAAAGTCATCCGAAGAAAGGCCCAGGGTGGTGAGAAGCCTAACTATTAGCTGAAATTTAAGCGCTTCGCGATCGTCAGGGGGTTCCAGGATCATAATCGGGGCTTCAAACAGGGTTCCATCCGGATAATGGAAGCGTGTGTTTCGATTCACAGAGATCATCCCCGAGTCGGGCGGCTCAATCGTTGGAGCAAAGTTCCGCTCTCCCCGGTAAAACTCTTCCAAAAGTCGAATGGCCGTCTCCGTGCGCTTCACCGCGACGTGACAGTGGCCCCTAGCTACGGAGTCCCCGGGCGGGCCGGAGTGCGGAATGAACAGGTCGGTCCTGGGTCCTGTTTTCGATCTGATGTTCACAGGTTCAAAGCCGAGGCTTCCCAGGTATTCCAGCAAGGATTGTTGATTGGTGAATCCAGAGACAATCATCACGGTCTCCCTGTCCTCCTTGTCAATCTGGAGCACGTCCCCACTACCAGTATGCATCAGGCGGTCTATCCTGTTTGCGTGGAAGAGCTGTGATCGAAGAGCTGGCGTCAGCGTGTCTTTGATAAAAGAGGCAGCCAGGGGACATCCGCCGTCAAGGGCCTCAGAGTCAAACGTATTGGAGAAAAGGGCCATCCATGGGTCGCGAAGCGACGTTTGAAGAGCGAGGATGCGTTCTGGCAGAGAGAGTCGCAGAGATGCTGTGCCTCCAGGATAGTCGCACAGAATTTCCCGTCGCTGTGCGGGAGATACATATTTGTCAAGACCCGGGTCAAGTCCATCCGCGATCTCTTCTCCTGACACGCCCATCAAGTCGGCGAACTGTCTTGTAAGCCTCAGCCACTCTATAGTCGGGTTGGTGGTCGGATCAGCCTCAGAGGCCACGTTCGCTGCCCCGAGAGCGGGAGAACTACCGGATGTCGCAGAATTCATGTGAACGTCCCCTCGGGGACCTATTCCCGCACCCCCCTGACCTTGCATTCCACCGCGCAGCCTGTACCGAAGTTGGAGGCAGTATCCCGCGACATCGTGTGGGGTGGCATAGAGAGGTTGAGTCAGGAGTGATCTGGAGAGGACCTTGCCGTTAAGCACAAGATAATATTCAGGGGTCGTGAGTGGATCCCCAAGCAGGAGGGCCCGGGAGAGGTCCCGCGGAGATGCCGAGTTTGGGACCATAATAGTCGATGGCTTGCCACCGCGTCCGGCTATCGGCGCAGAGAACGAGATCTCCACCAGGTGGCCCTTCAAGTGGCAAAGAATGTGCCTGATCGGGTGCGCAGTCATCAGTCCGACATGGGGCCCCCTGAGGGTCCGCGGCTGAAGTGCAGCTATTGCCAAAGTGCCAGGGAGGGCCTGCTCATGTATCCAGGCTGACCGCAACGGGGAGGCATCCTTCCTGTATGTTACCGGAAGCTTGCCGCGTAGTCTCTCCGTCGACGCGGGGTTCAGAGCCTCCACCAGGGAGCCCTGCAACTGGCGGAGGGTGCGTGAAACCGTAAGTGTGGGGTCCAGTCCATTGTGGGTCTCCCAAGGAGCTGCCTGAGCTCGAAGTGGCAGAGAGACGGTGATAATTGCGCCAGGGGCGACTGTATCTAGCACCCTGTCTGACCAATAGAGGGTAGATCCAATCCCTACCTCCTCCCAGCTGCCAGGGGCCTCCATGGTGATCACCACTTGGGTCTCATTCCATCTGTCTGGTGCCAGCCGCCCGATGATGTCACCAATAGTGTCGAAACCGGTACCGACAACAGCATGTGAACGGGGATCCAGAGGTAAGAACACGGTGAAGGGGACGCCTTGTAGGATATGATTCCCCCTGGCCTCAGGGTCGGGTGTCCTTGCAGCCTGTGCCAGGAGCTGAAGGAGATCATCGTCGAGATCCTTAATTCGAGAGGTCTGACCCAGCCTATGGTGGCGGCCCATCATGAGCGCCAGGACACGCTGTGTGGTGTTCTCTTGCAGAAAGAGATAGCAGGTGGAGATACGCCAGCTGATCCTCCGCCTCAGGAGTTGGAGTCTCCACTCAGTCTCCCTGAACTGGGCGCATGATCGAGATTGAGGATCCGCCATCAGCGTGAGCGCAGTCGTAATGTGGAGCGGGTCACTTCCGTTGGTGCGAGTCAGCCAAGGGTCACTTCTGAATACGGATGCATAGAACGCATTTTCTACCGTCTGGAGTCTACCCGTGTTTAGTCCTGTTGGCAGCCCAAGAGAGGGGATGCTCCCCCTCGGGGAAGCATCGATCAGAGACTGAAGCCCCAGAAAGAGGTTAATACCAGCGGCGGGTGGTACGTATAGTGCGAGCGTGTCAAATATCCACCGTTGGAGCTCCTCAAACCCAGGCTCCGTGGCCATAGAACTGTTGGTGAAGGGGGCTAGAGACCCTCTTTTTATCGAACGGTGGAGATAAAGTGCCGAGCGTCGCCAAAGCTCGAGGACCGTGGAGGGGGGGCAAAAGGACAGCTGAAAAACAAGCTTGGTCAGGGCTGCAATCCCACGTTGCCTTGCCGGTATTTCGAAGAGAATATCAGGGAAGGTGGTTCGAGGCGGGGCCTCTTCCGAGAGTGGGAGGTGAAGAGCCCGTCCGTATTGTTGCCAAAGGATCTTGCGGAGTGCCTTGGGAGAATCATAGAAGCTCGGAGGAGAGAGGGCCTCAGGCGACAAAGCCCCGTGCCGGTGGCGTTGAGCAAGGTGTCCATCTACCGGTTGTCGGGAGCTCGAGGTGCGGAGGCGGTATCCGTAGTACTCTTGGCCCAACCGAAGGAGGAGGTACAGTTCCAAGATAGAGTAGTCTAATGCTTTGTACCAGAGGGTCGCAACCTCCTCAGGAAGGACCTTCAGCAGCCGAGGCACTGTCGCTTGTTGCGGTGAGGCAGCGGTATCGGAAGCTGGTGCTCTCTGCAGAGGTTTTTCGCGTGGAGAATGCTCGGCGGGGCTATCGTACACAAGCGTCTCCATCGCTAGGCTCCGGAGGATAATGTCATCGAGGTCCTTCAAAGGAGACAGGCATCCCAATCTCGTGTGACGCCCCATCATGAGCGCCAGTTGACAAGCGGTGTCGAATGTTCTCGCATGAATGCGCGCAAGAAGAACGCCATACAGGCGAGTCAGGGCTAGTTCCGGGTTCGTCTGGTACAAGTTTGGCCAGGATAAGTAGCAGGCCGTCCTGTCTGGTGATCGGCGAGAGGGTCCATCCTCAGGGCAGCGCAAGGTGAGGTCCGGCGCAGTCCACGAGAGATGGGTGACTGGGTGCCCCCATCCTTTGGCAATCAAGAGGCTTATTAGAGGAGGCAGCCAAAATAAGAAGTCGTCATCTCGTAGCCGGGCTCCTTGACCAAGCTGCAAGGCATAGATGAGAGGGTCCATGTGTGGCTGACACAGTTCCGTGCCCGGGAGAGTTCCATGATTTTCCCGGCAGCGAAACATCCAGACCGAAGAGATCTCCTGCCGGGGGCTGAATGTGTATATGTGGACCTTAGCAGGTACTTGGGGAAGGCGAGAGTCTCCAAAGGTCAATCCTTCAAGTCCCCCCCGGCGGTATGCTTGCAGGATCACCGTTAGGAGTGCATCGGCTTTGGAAATGTGCAGCTGACGGAGCAGCACATTCACATGATGGCTACGTGCAAGGTGAGACACGACATGCCACGCTGCCCACCAAATGTATCCGTAGCCAGGTCGGCTCAACCCCCGATCCAAGACTGCAGAGCTCTCCGGGATAATGTTTCGGCCTGGGCGCCAGAAGGGGTGGTTGAACACATCCCCTGCCCCCCAGATAAGAAAGGCAATGATCATGGGGCGAAGGTTGGTTCCAAAGGCCATTTCCCGAGATTGTGGGACCCAGGATGTTATGCTCGATTGTGACTGTGCCGGTCCAGACGGGAGCGGAGGGCGCGGGTAGCGAGACAGCCATTCTTCCCATTGCTCCCTCGAGGACCCACTGCTAAGCCAATCAGTTGGAGGCTCGGGGGCGTGAATCCAGAGACTGGGCGGGAGATAGCGCGATCGAAGAGCCGCAGCTCGCTGGGCGCATTTCATGAGTCTCTTCCATATGAAGAAATGTAACATCTGTAGCATCGTGCGGTTGAAATCCTGAGGTCGGAGAATCACCGCTG
>CALGTP010000790.1 GCA_937902105.1 uncultured Actinomycetes bacterium | reverse complement strand
GTAACTCCGCAGGTCGATCTGCCGTCAGCACCAAAATGGGCACATGCGAGAGGTCGGCCTCAATGACCGCAGCGTGAAAATGCGCCACTGCGGTTCCCGAGGTGCACAACAAGACGGCTGGTCGTTCATCTGCCAGACCGATACCTAAAGCAGCGAAAGCAGCGGATCGTTCATCGTGAAAAACATGCACCGTGATCTCGGGATGATTCAGCAAGGCTAAGGCCATCGGCGTGGAGCGTGAACCTGGGGCGAGGACTGCTTGTCGCACGCCCAATTGGGCCCACTGTGCAACCAGGACAGCACAAAAAGTCGCCTGCACGTCCTCGCTGGGTCGACCAGCCAGACTGAGAGCAAGGTTTTGTGATGCCACGACCCTAAACGCTACGCCGTCTTTGTGCTGAGTGACCATCTAAGGTACAAACATGCGAATTGAAATTTGGTCGGATGTGGTCTGTCCGTGGTGCTTCATCGGCAAACGCCGTTTTGAGCAAGCCATGGCGAATGTCACCTCAGGTCCCGACGCCATCACATCGTCTGTGGAGATCGTCTATCGGGCCTACCAATTAGACCCAACAGCGCCCGCTCATTCCACTGCCCCCGTACGCGATGTCTATGCAAAGAAGTTTGGTGGCTACGAACGAGCCGACAAAATCATCTCCCAACTCACGCAAACTGCCGCCGAAGATGGACTTGATTTCCGCATGGACATTGCCCAACGCTCAAACACCATTCTCGCCCACCGCCTGATGTGGTGGGTCGGATCTGAGCATGGTTATGAAGTTCAATCCGCCCTCAAAGAAGCGCTACTGAATTGTTACTTCACACTCGGTCTAAACGTGGGCGAACTTGACACCCTCGTATCTGTTGCTCTCGAAGTTATTCCCCACGAAGTATCAGACGAACTCTTCGCCGATTCAATCAGGGATTTTCTTCTCAGCGAATCTGGCAAGGGAGAAGTCACTGAAGAGTTGGCTATGGCCATGTCTCATGGAATCACCGGAGTGCCCACCTATGTCATCAACGGACAGTGGTCAATCCCTGGGGCACAAGATGTGGAGACTTTCGAACGCGTCTTGCGTCGCGCAGCCGAGCGAATGGCCCAATGAACCCGTTAGCCAATTCTTCATGGCATCAGCGCAATGGTCAACTCTTTGTTGAAGAACGATCGACCGACGGTGGTGGCACGCCGCAAGTGTTCCTTCACGGCTTTACACAAACCTCGCGATCATGGGACCCTTATGTGGCGCTCCTTGATCAGTCAACCCCGATGCTGCGAGTTGATATGCCCGGTCACGGTCGATCAACACATCTACGCGCCAATCTCCCAGCGACCGCAGATCTCATCGCCGCTCAATGCGGTCTCGCTGATTACATCGGATACTCCATGGGTGGACGGGTAGCACTGCACGTAGCGCTACAGCATCCCCAATGTGTGCGACGTTTAGTTTTAATCAGTGCCACTGCGGGTATCGCCAACCCAGACGAACGCCAGAAGCGACGGAGCGATGACGCAGTTCTCGCTGATTCCATTGGAGAACTTGGCGTTCCTCAGTTCATCAATCAATGGTTGGCGCAACCATTATTTTCGCGTCTCCCTACATCACAGGCTGATGTTTCTGATCGTTGCCGAAATACCGTCGAGGGATTAGCCCAGAGTCTGCG
>CALGTP010000789.1 GCA_937902105.1 uncultured Actinomycetes bacterium | reverse complement strand
GGAGCCTGCCGAGCTCAAGCGGCCCGAGGGGCAGCAACTGGGCTTGGAGCATCAGCTCTGCCACGGCCCACTCAGCCAGAGGGAGCTGCCTTTCCAATTCGTCGTCTTGTTTGAGCCAGCAGGTGCGGATGCGTAACGAGGCCGCCACCGCCGCGCGGAGGGTATGCGAAACCTCCGCTACGAGAGAGAAGGTCGAAGTCCGGGCGGAGAGGCGGATGATCTCAACGAGGAGATCGAGGGGAAGGTCATAGAGGGACCTGTTCGCGGCGGCCGCCGCGGCCTGAGCTATAGGTTGGTCTCCAATGAGGTGGGGGTTGAAGACGCCGCGCGCCGTGGCACCCAGATGGGCCCGTTCGCGTAGGCACTGAACGACCACACGGTACAGCTCTTGCACTCCAGAGGAGAGCTCCAGAAGTTGAGGCCGTACTCCCAGCATTGCGCAGAGCTGTCGAAACTCATCCCACCGGGCGCGCGAGATAAGGTCGGCGAGTACGTTTGCGTCGCCGAAGACGTGGGCTACGCGCAACCGCCCGTAAAGTGACCGCCACGCAGGGGAGCATATAAGGTGCTGGTAGGCCTCCACGATCACCTTGCTCTTGGCGGACTCGGCGCTCAACACTCGAGCGGTGGTGAGCGCATCCGTGTACAGGTTCACCCACGCCGGGGCTACGTCGGAGCCCAGCTGGTGAAGCTGGGGATAGAACATGATCACGTTGAAAGCCGCGCCCAGGAACTCGAGGATGGGAATCGAGAGGTAGGGGACGTCGTCGGCCGGGACTGGAAAATACCAGTAGAGGCCGTGCAGGTAGCCGCCCACCCCCGGGACGGAGACGTCGGCGTAGCAGGCGTCCGAGAATAGCTCGAACGACACAGTGGGGAGCACTTCGAGGTTCTCGCGGAGGAGGGCTCGCTTCACGCTGACGCCGCACGAGTCTGTGAGGATGCGCTGCCACCGGATGAGCTGGCTGCGCATAAGCGTGTCGCACTTGACGACACCCGCCGGCCCCTCCCGGGAGGCTCCCCCGGGACCGTGCGGCCGGTAGAGGCCGTGCATGATGTTCCGCCCGCGCAGGTTCACCGAGCGGAGGTGCTCGAGGAGGCCGCACAGAGCGCGGTAGACGTGGAATGGGAGTCGATCAGCGAGAGCCTCCCCGATGGCCATATTGGCGCGCAGGATCTTGTCCCGTGTGACAACTACGAGGCCAAGAATGGGAATTAGGAGGACGCCGATCCACTTGCACCATGTGCCCAGGCTGCGCTTCGCGGCGATAGCCATGCGCAGCCGCATCTGATTGGTGAGACGGCGCCACGCGCGCAAGGACATGATCTTCACTCTGGTGCCGACCGCGAACATTTGGGCGTCATCAGTGAAGATATAGCACCGGTAGGGGCGCAGCTGGGGACAAACGTAGCCGGCCGGAATGTCACGCAGCACGGCCGGCGCCGGGATGGGAGGTTTAAGCTCGGAAGAAGGGGCGGTCCACTGGCGAATGTCGACGCACGGTTCGCCCTCCCTTTGCTGCAAGGCGAGGCGATGCTCGAGCCAGCTCCGCTCCGCCACGGAGTAAGGGGCGTCCCTAGCGAAGTATTCGAGATCCATGTTCTCGTAATAGAGGATGACGAGGGCGTCGCTGAAACGCTGGGCCAAGTTAGACGACCCATGCAGCCCGAAACCGAGCACCCGCTCGGAGACGAAGCGAGGGCCCGATCCGTCGGCTCGGTCGAGGAGAATCCCGACCTTGCTGAGCTCGGAGGTGGCGACAGCCAGGTGGTTGAAGTAGTCCTTGATGTCGTCGTTGGAGCAGTACAGCGCCGTGTCCCATCGAAGGGCTGCGCGGCCGAGGACCGCCATGTCGCGCATCACGTCCTCAAGAGCCGGTTTGACCTCTTTAGGCCATTTGGTCGGGTGCTTCCGGCCGTCAGACGGAGGAATGGGGTTGTCTCGGGGTAAACCGCGCTGGCGCAGCCACTCGAGGAAAGGCTCCCGCTGATCGGCCGAGAAATGCTCGGGCATATGGTAGATACGCGCAGCTTCGTTGAGGGAGAGAGCGCGCACCCCGCCCGCGTCGAAGGTGGGGTGGCGAGGCCCCCCGCCTTCGGTGGTTCGCCGCCAACGATCCGGCTCGAGCTTCCGCGACGTGGCTCCCTGCCCGTTGAAGTACATGGGGGCGTAGGGTATGGAAGTGAAGGATCGGTACCAGTCGTACCCTTCCAGCCGATCCACCTCGGAGAGAACAGATTGGAAGCCGAAAGGGAGCGTGGTGAGGTGAGGCACCAGGACGAATTGGAGCTCGACATCCGCATCGGTGCGGGCGCCGAGTACCAGGTGGGACACAAGGGCCTGGTCCGGGTAGTGGGACAGCCGTTGCTTCACCGCGGCTCGATCGATAATCTCGAGCGGGGGTTGATGAAAGGCAGCCACCACACAGCAAGGACTCGAGTCGAGAGTACAGTCCCACACCAAACCGCGCGCCCAGTCCCGGAACTCGGATTGGCCTATAGCGACGGCGTCCGGGCGGTCGCGCCCGATGTCTCCAGGAGGCGTCCCTCGAGCCAGCTCGGCGCGAATGTGCGCCAGGTCACGTAGCTGGTGGTCGATCCAGCCGGAGAGACGGGCGGCGCCAGCCGGGGTGAGAAGGTCGTACGCACTCCGCGGGCACGTGGGTGCACCAGGCCCGGGACTCGGTTGCTCCGGGGGGAGAGGGTACCAACTCGTGGTAAGAGGCTGAAGTACTTTGCTGAGCAGCACATCGTCCAGTCGCGCGTCTGAGAAGTCCGGGAGGGCTTCGAGGAGATGCGCGGGTATGTCGCCGACCACAAGAGGGGTGATGCGGTCGACCCAACCCTCCAGCAAGGAATCCGACGCCTCGGATAGCAGCGCTGTCCTGAGGGCTGCATCGGCGAGCGTGGCGGAGTGTAAGGCGCGCGCAGCCGCACCCGCTCGAGGGTGGTCAGGGTCGGGCCGCTGCTGCAGGCTGCGGAGCTTGGTCACCCCGAAGGCGAACTCTACCGCCTCCGACGGCGGGACGTCTAGAGGTGCAGCATCGAGTGACTGGAACATACGGCAGGAGAGGGCCGCACGGGCGGCTGGGTCCCCCAATGGCGTCCCCGAGAGGGCGGCCAGCGTGCACCAGACGAAAGCTGCCCCCGAGGAAAGGGCTTGGGCTCGAGCCAAAGGGGAGCGAACCACAGACTCGGGTGGGGGCGCGAAGTCGACCGGGGCCGCGAACAGCAGCGCTCCGGGCGAATACTGCCCGATTAGAAACGGCAGGTAGAGAGCCGCCGAGACCACGCTGAGGCAAAGCTTGTGAATTAGGCTCATGGCCTGCGGCCTCGGGGTGGGCACTGGCAGGATGAGTCCGGCACTCTGGAAGCCGTTGGCGTGTGCCAGGATAAGCGGCTCCGCCAGTGCGCAGATGAAGAGTAGAATAGTGACTCCTGCGGCGTATCCTCGGATGTCCACCGTCTGGTTTTCTGGCAGTGTGAGGAACGCGGGTTGACCCCTGAATTGAATCCCTGTTGGGTAGGGCGGGTGGGTAAATTGTCAGGCAGCAGGTGGGTGCACCTAGGCCTGGGCTGCGAGGCAGCGCGTTCGGAACGCAACGCTCAACGCGGAGGGGCGGCTCGTGTCCCTTTTGGGGAGGAAGAGTGCTAATCGTCTAGGACGATCGATCTATGGGCGTGCTCATGGGCACGCAGATCGGACTTGGAAGGAACGCTGAACGCGGAGGGGCGTCTTTGGGCTTCTCAGGGCTCAAAGTGCTAGCCGCGTGGGCGGCCGGTCTGGGATTTGTGAAGCTAGTGAGCGCTTGCACACAGACCGCAAGGTTGGGTCGCTTGTGGGGGCGTACCAGAAGGCTGCTGGGCAGCGGCGCTCGGCACTGCGTAGGTGTCGAGCTTGTTGAGGACGAGGTCGACATCGCCAGGGCCATCGTCCCAGCCTCCGTCTCCGAAGGGCGCTGTTTGGGGTTCGATGAGCGTTGGGCGGCGACCGTCTCCCGGCCCCCTCACGGACTGGTAGCTGCGCCACGCCGGGTCCGTCGGTTGGGCGTCCTGGTTGAGGTAGTCGATCGGCACAGGGTGCCCGCTACGGTACCAGCTGGAGGCGAAGGAGCGTAAGAGCGTCAGGTAGGTGACAGCTTCGCCTTGTTTTTGGTTGGGCTCGAGGTGCAGGTCAATGAGGGCCTGGCACGTGAGTTTGTGGTGCTCCCAGGAGCTGCGCGCACGGTCGCGGGCCTCAGCGTTGACGTACCGCGAGTGGTCAGGGCGGTCAGTTTGGCGCTGGGGCATGTGCGTAGGGGCGCGAAGGGTAGCATTGCTGAGATCCGCCCGAACGGCGAGGCGAATGAATTTGTCGTGCTCGGCTGGGTCTCCAAACTCGCTGGTACGGAACTCATAGAGGTTCGCGACACTGTTGATGCAGGGGATGTAGTCGTACACGATGGTGTCTGGCTGCTCGACCACGACGATATCGGCGTGCGGGCACGCCAAGCACCAGAGGACGACGGCCCCCGCCCAGAAGGCCCGGCAGTCGTGAATCTTGAGGGGCAGGCAATGCTCGTCTCCGCGCAGGTGCTGGTAGCAGCTCGGGAAGAAGTACGCCCTTTCCCAGCGGCAGAGGCCGACAATGTCCCGCATGTCTCCGCGATAGTGTGGGAAGCGGTGGAGCGCAGGCCGGAGATCGCACGAAATCACGTGGTATCCGGCCGCCCAAAGGGCGCCGGTGAGTGCGCCTGAGAATTCGCAGGCGACCAGGATCCAGCGAGTGTCACCCGTGCGGAGGAGGGCGCGGACTTCGTCAAGGGTAAGCGGCGGTGGCGTTGCTTGAATCGAACCTGACGGCGACGGCTTGCGGCGCTGGGCGGGGGGCGGTGCGCGATCGCTTTCAGGGTACGTGGCGCGAGTGGCGTCGCGGCTATCCGAGTCATCGTGGTGCACTGGGACCGCGCGAGGCGGTGCGCGATCGCTTTCAGGGTACGTGGCGCGAGCGGCGTCACGGCTATCTGAGTCATCGTGGTGCACTGGGACCGCGCGAGCCGCGCTGCCATCGGCGGTAACGACGGCGACCAGGTGGCGTCCCATCCACATGCCGACCTCGATGAGCGCCAGGGGGCGTCTGTGCTGGCACGGGAGGATGACGCCAAGGTGGCCCACTGTGCTGAGATCATCGACGGTGTGGATGGAGATGGCCACCTGGTAGCGGTCGGCCGCGACTTGCAGGAAGGCTAAGTCCGTCCAGGAGGCGGGCTGGGCGATGTGGTGGCACCAGCTTTCGACCGTCAGAAGCGGGCTAGGTATGCTGCCCGAGTCGTCCTCTAGGCAGCGAAGAATCAGGCCTTCGAGCGAGTAGAAGCGACCCTGCTGATCCTTGAGCTGGGTGATCCTGGCGCGGTGGGCGGCGGATTGGACGTGGTTGACGACGGCAAGGCGAAGCTGGGGGCCGTCGATTACGGCAAGATCCACCAGT
The DNA here is from genome assembly GCA_937902105.1 of uncultured Actinomycetes bacterium. Lineage (GTDB taxonomy): Bacteria > Actinomycetota > Acidimicrobiia > Acidimicrobiales > Ilumatobacteraceae > Casp-actino8. Next base: position 3,327 of record CALGTP010000789.1, on the reverse strand, counting down.
CCGAGCAGGTAACTAAGGGTATTGGGGCCGCACTGACCGTGGCCTCCGCAGTCGACGACAAACTTCCCTTGCGCGCTCATGGCGTTCGTCAGCGTCTTGAGAGGAGATTGAAGTTCGCGCAGGTTGGTAGCGCTGAGAGGATTCTGGCACGCGGTTGGTAAATCTTTTAGCAGGCGAGCCAGCGCGGGGTTGACCGCGAGGTCGTCGGTGACGTCGCCAACCCCGAGACGAAAGTTGCGCTCCGTGCTGAGCCTGGTGCTCTGGCCGCCGGCAGGGGGCTCACCCTGGGGCGGCTGCTCAAAATTCGGTGCGTCGTAGAGTGGCTCCCCGGCAAAGCGGGTCTGTCTGGCTCCGGCGGCGACGGCGCGGACTTGGGGGCCGTCCTTTGCGTCGGGTTGCTCGACGGCCGAAAGGCGCCGCTTGAGCGATTCGATCTCGGAGAGCATGGCGGCGTTCTCGGCAAGCACGGCAGCGACGGGCCTGGCTTGCACGGGCGGGGCAGGGAGAGCGAGCTGTGCGGGCGGGGGAGCGGCGGCGGCGTCCGGTGCCTCTGTTTGCGCGAGCGCCCCTTGGCGCCCGCGCCCACGTTCACCTCTCCCGCGACCGCCTTTGCCGGCGCCTTTGCCGCGGCCTTTGCCAGCAGGCGTCGTGACCAACCCGGCCTTCTCTTCGGGCGTTGCCTGGGTGCTGAAGCGTGCGGTCATGGCTGCCCGGTCGAAGTCCTTGGCTAGCGCATGGGCCGTGGATCCGAACTGTTCGTGACCGGGCTTGGCGGAGAAGCCGCAGCGCGCCATGCGGTTCTTGTCGTGGCAGTCGGCGAGTACGAAGGGCCAGCACGGGGCTCCCACGCCTCGAGCCGGAACGCCCAGATGCTTCGCCAGAGCGGCCACGTCCCAAGAGAGGCCGCTGATGATCATGCGGTTATGATGCCACCGCCACGACGCCGCGAGGGAGCCGGGAGCAAGGCCGTTTGGGTTCGTAGAGTTAGCCGGCACGTCGCCGGCGACGTCCAAAGCGTCCATCCCGAATGTGAGCGATCCCGACGAATCTCCGACGCGCGCCTTCTTGGCCGACTTCATGTGGTTGACAAAGAAAGGGTCATCCAGGCGGAGCGTTTCCCAGTTTGCGACAGGAGCCTGGCCTTTATGCGGTACGAAAGCACCAGCCAGGTCGCCGCGCACAGTGCGCTTGCGGACGATTTCGGCGGCGATGGTGTTGAGGTTTTGGATGATTGAGCTGTCCGGGGGGAACAGGGCGATCTGCATGGTACGGCCGGCAGGGTTGGGGTCGCGGACGACGGCAGCCAACCGGTGACGCATGGCGGTGAGGGCGGCCTCGAAGAGCTGCGAGCACTGCGCCAGGTGCTCGTACTGATCGAGGAGAAGAGGGAGCTGTCGCGCCAGTTGGAGCTTAGCGGAATAAAAATCCACAAAGGCCGGCCAGGTATAGCCCTGCGCGATCGGTAGCGATTGGGGCAAACCGAGGGAGCCAAGCAAGATGGCGACGAAGCTCTTAATCCGTTCGATGTTACTGGGTTGGATGAAGCGGTTGACAGTGGCGACGGTTTCCGCCGCCGTGCTGGCGGACACGTGCTGGGCCCAGGTGCCGGCGCCGTGCGGCGCTCCGAAGAAGTTCATGTGATCAAACTCGAACCGGAGCAGCTGCGCGATGAGGGTGTCAGCCTCCTCCCTTCCTGTCGCTGTGGCGAATGAGTAGTGCAGCATGTAGGGGGGCAAGAAGGAAGTAGGCCCCGAAGTATCCACCCGCAGGGCATAATTGAAGTAGTTGTGGAGCTGCGGTCTGAGGCTGTTGATGGCGATGCACGTCGCGTTGCGCGAGCTAGCTGCGTCCGAGGATTTGTGGTTCGGGTGCAGTAAGATGCGTATGGCGAGGATGCACTCGCCCTTGGCGAGGATGGCAGTGATCGCATTGCGCTGGCCTTGCTCGGACGAAAGGTCGAGGGCGCCCAACACGGCTTCCACATCCTTGAACGGTTGGCGAGACAGCGCTATCCCGTCGGTGTCGGCGCCGCCTCCCGGCGCACCTTGGCCCACCACGGGGTTGGCTGTGCTGGAGCCAACCGGCGCCATAACTGCGTTCTCCGCCAAAAGGGCGGCGGTGACGTCGTTGAGCGTCGGGTTGGCCTTAGCGAGCGCGGCGTTGATCGTGGGCGTGCGGCTAGTAAGCTGTGTCTCCAACCGATCAAAGACATCGGACAGGCGCGCCGTGTGGAACTCGGGGGGTAGCATCGCCTTCTGCAACATGCGCAGAGCCCCGACGGTTTGACCCTCGTTCTGGCCCAGAGCTAAGACGGCACGCGCGATAGTTGGAAACCATGAGCCGATGTAGGAGATGCGCTCTTCCTCCACCGCAGCCTTTGCATCATCGGAGGTGCGGTACTGGAGACCGGCACGAAACTCGCCGAGGACGGACGCCTGGTCGGGCGAATGGGATCGAAATGGTGACGGCAGAATGGCGTTGACCAAAACTTGACGAAGAGAGGAGGCGAGCACGACATCCTGAGCAGTGCTATTGCCCCGAATCTCGGCCGCCACGAGTACAGAAGCCCCCGAAGCTGCAAATCGGTAGTGATTTCGACCCACCGGCCCGAGGGCGCCGGCGAGCAGTGCGATCGCGGCCCAAGGTGCGTTCTGGGCACGTGGGCCGACGGATATCTCGAGAGCAGTAATAGGAGCAACGGATAGGAACGCGACTTCAGCGAAGCGGGCGCGCGCCGCGGCCTGGGCCGGCGCCGCCCCGGGCGAGGCGAACGCAGCCGAGGCGTTCCAGTCATTCGCTGTGATGTTCAGCATGATCGGGTTTTGAATGACCAGGCCGGAGATAACGCTGTGGAGCTCGGCGACATTGTCATATGTCGTGCCGGGTGGAGCGAGGCCGGACGCGCACAACTCCGAGAGAGCGCGAGTCCAGTACGCGGCGGTGAAGCGCAGAGTGAAGATGTTGATGGCGCGAGCCGCCGCCACATCAGCGGGTAACGGGGAGACCTTGAACCGAATGCCGAGCGCGTACAAAAGCACGTGGAAGGGCGCGGAGACCTGCTGAGCCTGAGCGCCAGCAGCGGCAGCGACCGGTTGCCACGACATGAACGAACTGGTGGCGGTCACGAGAGGGTGGCCGCCGGGCAAGTAGACCGGGTCGTCATCGAAGGCTGGGTTGTTTGCCGGCGCAGGCGGGATGACGATTGGGAGAAGGGGCGCAGGTGCGGCCATCTTAGCCCGACGGCGGCGAGAACTTGGTCGTAAAGATTCCCTGTTTCACGAAAAACCGCACGCGCTACGCAGGCTCCGAGCCCGTGCGCTGGTCGGT
>CALGTP010000788.1 GCA_937902105.1 uncultured Actinomycetes bacterium | reverse complement strand
TCCAAGTCTCGAATTCCAGTGACCTTCGGCAGTCAAATCAGCGGGCACAAAGGCTGGGATATAACAAATCCTAAGGAGAAAATGGTAAGGCGTATGCTGCAACTGCTTCAGCAACGAGCAGGGTCAGGACCAGTACTGGCACTGCTCAAAATGCCGGCATGGGAGCCACAGCCACGAATGTTCCAACAGGGCCAGGCAAGCGCCCAGGGAGAGGGTGCCCAGGGAGCTCAAGCGACTTCCAGGGAAAAGCACGAAGACGCAGCACGGAAAAAGAGCAGATATGCCATGCCTATCTGGTGGAGTAAATCAGGCCCAGTGGAGAGTCGAAAACGTCAGAACAACAAAATCGGCAGGTTGCTCAGATGGACAATGGCTGCCAGAAGTACATTGGGCGAGAGCACTCAAAAATATCTCCTCAACCGGAAAAAAGAATATCTGATTCTGGAGGGTGACAGAGCAGGAGCCAATGCAGTTATGGCCGATCAGTACGATACTGAGTGGGAATTGAAGGAGAAGAGGTATTGGGGGGTATGGGCGGAAGCTGCTGAGCAAGTGAGCGCGTATTGGCAGGCTCAGGAGCACTCCACAATGTCACACTATCTTCAGGGACTACGTGAGCAAGGTAAAATTGGATTAGCCAACTGGGGAGAGCAACTCCAAACGGAGCTAGAAATAGAATGGTGGCTCCAATGGTTGGAGTGGGAGAGCCTGTGGGCCAAAAGGGATTTCCCAAGTGATGTGATCACCTGGAATATTGGACCGCAGAGTGTCGACCTCTCCATTCCCCAGATAGCCCAAACACTCTCAAAAGGGTCGGCAATCGTCATGTTACAAGAGGTGTCTTTTCATCCAGGGGAGAGAAGAAGGATCAAAAGCGTATTGAAAAAGATAGGGCCAGAATACTGGTGCTGCATGGAAGCTAGTCAGCGGGTGCGAGCGGGAATGGAGGAGAGAAAGGTCGGGGTATCAAGCAAGAACTATGCGGCGCCATGGGTGTATGCGGTAGTCACATTCTTGCACAAGGACATATTCAGAAAGCCAATCCGGCTGGACTGGGCGGGGCAGTTCACAAAGAAGGCAATGAAACACATGCTTCTGGGACGCATGTCATGCCTATGGGTCCAGAGACACAAGGAAGCTCCGATGCTAATCGCTAATATACATCAAGCAGGCTCAGCTACACCAGAGCTACAGCAACAAGTCTGGATGGCTCTACAGGGGGTGCGAGCACAGTATCCAGAAGCCCAAGGAATCTTAGGCGGCGATTTCAACGCAAATGCATCAGGTGATAGAGAGGGATATTCGCCAAATAATGCAGGTCATATGAGCATGGTCGATAATCAATTCCAAGCATGTGTAGCGACTATTAAGGGTACGCTAGTGTCTCCGCAGACACCATCGTGGATCGACACTCAGACGGGGAAAGGAGCCAGGTTAGATCACTTGGTGGGGCTGGGAGTAGAATTTACATGTACCTCCGGGAAAGTGGCCTGGGTGGGATCGCCATTCCAGGATCACGCCCGTGTGTCCTTTGCAGTGAAAATCGGAACGCCAAGAGTAAAAGACACCAATAGGGGAAAAAAGGAGCGACATCAAGCAATGACGCTGAAGCAATGGCAAGGAATCGGCCATCTAATTGATGAGCCTCTGAAAAATCGGGCCATGCAAAGTCTTGAGCGGCTTAAGGATGGGGCAGGAGATGCTGACCTTGAAAGACGGAGCATGATAGAGGCACGTATAGCGGAAGCAAAAAAAGTGATGCCGAGTACGATGAGTGAAGCCTCAGCCAGGATGCCCTTCAGGAGTAAACAACAACAGGCTCTGATGCGAACGAGGAGTAGGTTGGAAGCAGCCTTGCGGGAAACAACAGGGGGCAAGGGGCTGACTATACTACAGCTCACGTGCATGCACGATCTAGGGATCACAGCTCTTTCCAACGGGTCGCTGCAAGACAAGGAATTACTGACTGAAACGCCACAGTGGAAAGCACTGCTGAAGGCGGAAATTCAGAGCAACAAGAACCAGCTAGATGCCTTGGTCAAGAAGCAAACGTGGCAGTGTGAGAGACAGGCTAAGCGGAAAGAAGCAAAAGAGTATCTGCGTGATAAGAAGGGCCCAAGTAAATTCTGTGGGAATACGCATTCTATGCAGACACCCAAGGAATTAGTACTAGATATGCCCATAGGCGTTATGTGGATCAATCGAAAGCCAACAGCAGAATCTCAGGGGATTGTAAAGAGAATTTACGAGGAAGTCCCATCCGTGCAAATACACAAAGCGGAAGGTGAAGTGGCAATCCTCGTCTTAACTATTCCGGATGAGCAGGCAAGCGAGGGGGCAGCTCTAGTGAGGAATGCTCAGCAGACGTGGAAATGGAAATTAGCTTTGCGAAAGCCGCAACACCTAGCGGAAGTTCTCCGAGGCCTCTGTCTTAAGAAGAAACAACGCAATCCAGACAAAGGGGTCTTGCGACAACTATTGCTAGAAGCGGTCAACATCCTGTGGGAAGAGCAAGAGGGCCATCGGCATGCAATGACCATAGGTAACGCGGGAAGCCATCACGGAGGGGAACGTAGTTGGTGGGCACGAGGGCCGAAAAGTCTTGAACGAATCCAAGAGTGGGAGCAGTGGTTACAGGAGTGCCACTCGTCAGGCATCGACGAAGGGTATGATTGCGTTTCATTGGTGGATGGCAAGATCTGCGTTGAAATCAAAGGTAAGCAACAACGATTGGAAATGGATATGGACACTGGTAAGTGTATAGACACCAGCATCACTGAATCCTCCGGGAGGAAGCTCACCACTGAAACCGAAGCTTCGAGACAAGGAGATGCGAAAAGGGAGATGAGAAATCATCAACCGTACCCATTCTCAAACAGCAAGGTATGGCATGGGCCTTCAGGAACTCTAGAAGTAGTGTACGTTCAGGTAAAAGAGCTTCTTCATTGGGAAGAGTTAGCGCACATCACTAGAAGTTTAGACGCAGGGTCAGTCAGCAGAAAGATAATCATGAACCAGGGAGCTTGGAGTGAAGAAGAACAGACGATGGCTTGGGAGCGGTACATGCAAACGGAAGGGTTGAGCCAACATGTAAGTTGTCAGCATTGTCAATGCCAGGAAAAGCCGATTGCAGTGGTTGTCCCAGGCAAAGACCAGCAGCGTCGTCAGCTAACTTGCTTCTGCATGGGTTGCTGGAGCTTTACAAGCATTCATCACAGCAGAAGGGCACCGAGTAACGTCTCATTCTTCAAGCAATACAATCACGAGACAGGTAAGTTCCATCGAGCATTACCATACACAGATGAAGAACACCCAAGGAGAATTCGTGGGCCGGTCACAGATCATGAAATGGACCACTTCAGGAAAACTAAGCTCAAGCTTAGGAAGGCGGGAGGACCAAACAAAGAAACCAATGAGCTATATCGATCACTAACGGCGGAGGAGCTAGCAGTCGTCCGGACCTGGGCGGACCGCGCATTAAGTGACGTGCAGAGTGCAGCCTCGGCGCTTACAGATGAAGACTTGAGATGCGCGATACGACTGCTTCACAAAGGTGGGGACACCAGCGACAAACCAAGCGACTGGAGGCCGATTGGTCTTCTCAATGTGGGAACCCAATTAGTCCATCATGTCATCAACTACAGACTGACCACCATTACGGAAGTGGAAAACATCATCGTGCCGGGTCAGGATGGGGGAAGAGCCGGAAGAGGTGTGGATTTGAATCAGCTTAAGCTTGAGTGGATCACGAGTGAAGCGAAACGGCTAAAACAGAGGATAGTCCGAATTGACATTGACTTCAAAAACGCCTTCAATAGCATGTCCCAGAGTGCGCTCTGGGAGGTGATGAGAGCGTACAATATTCCGGATGTTGACCTGCTGGAAGCCATCTATGGCAGAACAACAGCGTGCATGGATCCAGAGGACCCCAAATGTGCAATCATCACATTCCTGACAGGGGTAATACAAGGAGGAGCGTCTTCTCCCCGTATCTTCACGGTCTTTATTAATGCCCTGCTGGAGCATTTGACGCATACAGGAAAGGCATTGGGCATCAGTCATGGTATCGAAGAAACAGATCAGTTCAACCATGTAGCCTTCATGGATGACATTACAGTGGTAGCGCAGGATGATCCGGGATCACAAGTCTTGATGGACGCTGTCCAGGAATTTGAATTTTGGAGCAATACCAAATTGAACATGACCAAGACAGTAGCAATGAATATCAATGACGAAGGTGAGGAAAAGGATCCGCCTCAAATTACGTACAAACAAAAGCCAATCAAAGTCCTTCAAGCTACGGAGAGCTGTAGGCACTTAGGCTTCTGGGCGACACCTGATGGGGACACGACGAGTACTAAAAAGCGTGTGTTTAAGAAAACAAGGGAAGTCTTAGAGCTTCTCATGCACCATCCGCTGGAGACCAAGACAGCGAAAGAGCTTTTCCAGAGTATGGCGGTAAGCGTATTCAGATTCTCGGCAGCCCAAGTGCGGTGGAGTCAGGCCGAACTCGATCAGCTACAGTCCTTATGGACGAGAGCATACAAGAGGGCCGAAAGTCTGCAGAATGGTACAGCGTCAGACATCTTTGTTTTTCCGAAAAGATGGGGAGGGGAAGAGTTATCCACACCGATCAATATCATCGCCCAGGAACTCTGCAACAACATTCGTAGGTGCCTGGTGCATGATGATGTAACGAAGTCTATTACTGTCCAGGAACTCCAAAGAGCCAAGGAAGAATTTATGTGTCATACGACTCGCGAATTGTACGACGAAATGGAGCTATGGGGGTGGGACGAAGTGCAGCACAACCGGTGGGCGAGAGCTCTGAAGGCGAGCCACAGGGTGGGGGTGCGGCCAATATGGTACTTGGAGGAAGAAGAACAAGAAAATAAGCGACTGAGTTGGGCAACAGCGACAAGGTCAATACGCAGACTCAGAGCACGAATCACCAAAGTAGGAGGCAGGCGGGATCAACCCATGGAGTTAGAATGGCAACTGGAGGATGCCGCTCAATGGGAACTCTTATTTTTGGGGGAAGAGGTATTCTGGAAGACAGCTGGAGCCATCAGAGCAGCAGGGTATGACTCGATCTATAGTCTAACACAAGATGCTAACGAGAAAAGTAGCCCAACGCCACTACTCACTCGGGAGAATCAGGGTAGCAGAGGTACAAGGCACCTTCGACTGCTAATACCCAAGGGCATAGCAGGAGTATCAGAAAAAGAACGGACGATTCTACAAGCATGGCTGGAACTGGTTGACTGGACTGGGCTGGGAGTACTGCCCAAGTCTCAAGTATCGAGAAGGATAAAGCTAAACATGAATCCAATGAGCCAGGTGTTTCAATGGCTGCGGAAGGAAGAGCGTCAAAAGGGGATTAAGGACTCTGAAATGGCGCACTTGTTCACAGACAATCGCAAAGAGCTTAAGCAATTGGCGGAGGCCATTCGACGCCAAGAGCTTAATGCTGCCAGTAGAGTGGAAGTGATGGGCGGAGGGGAAGCGCTGAGCACAGCACTCATTGCGTGGCTTAAGGAGGACGATGAGGACATTGAGATAGCCATGAGAGTAGTGGAAGCGGTGTGGCCACGGGTATGTTTAGGGCGAGCTCAAGCCCATCTCGATTGGACAAAGCCGTGTGAAACGAAGGTGGATCTCATCCAGGTGATAGAGAGCTGGGTACGCATGAACA
>CALGTP010000787.1 GCA_937902105.1 uncultured Actinomycetes bacterium | reverse complement strand
CGCCAACCATCAGGTGTACGAAGCAGTTCATCTTCATAGCGACCAGCGATGATGAAGTTGTCACCGCCAGCGTCCTTCACGCGCACATGTTGGGCCTGCAGATAGCAGCGACATGTCGCAGTGTCCCCATTGAGAATGATTTGATGATTCGCTACCAAATGTTGAGTCTGGTGCAGCGGCGTGAGAGCGGTTCGCACCCGAGTCTTTATCGCCTCACGACCCACGACATCGGCTAACAGATCGCCACAGGCATCTTGCGTAAAGACTGAGTCCAAATCTTCCCAGTCACGGGTATCTAAAGCCCAGCAGTAGCGATGTGTGAGATCAACAATGGCCGCTCGATCAGCGAGCATCTGAGCCGTCTTTTCGGGCGAATGCCCTTCAATAGATTGTGAATCGGACATTCTTGCTCCCTCTACCTCGCTCAGACTGTAGTCGTTTGTGCCACGCTAAGAAGATGTCAACACTCGGACGAGCGGTACAAATTGCCTACAGCGCAACAGGAACCGAAACACTTGAAGAGGTCGCTGCGGACTTCGCTGAAAAAACTGGCGCTGGTCCATTCGTCTTTGCTCATCACATTGAACTCTCAACCTGTCAGATCAACGGCCAACCTGCCTCCTTCGATCACTCCTCGGCCTACGGTTGGTGGGGCGAGATCATGGTTGAGTTAGTGCGCGAGCACACACCCCCATTAGGCCCTATCGGCTCTGGCGTGCACCACTTAGCGTTCATCGTTGACAATCTCGATGACGCGGTGACTTGGTGCGCTGGCAAAGGCTGGCCACTCATACTGCGTGCCAGCACGAACAGTGGCCAAGAGTTTGTGTTCTGCGATGCCCGAAAACAACTAGGTCATTTCATTGAGATGTACGAAGGCTCGCAACCCCTCACAGAGTTCTACGCCCATGTTCGATCGTTAAGTGAACATCGCTAAACGATGCCCACCCACTGCTACATCGTTGAGTCGTCAATCCAACTGCCGTGAAAGCCGAATGGAACGCGTTGTGGCAAGTGCACTCTCGCAACTGCCGGCTTAGACAAATCTGTGCCATCCAAGATGACCAAATCTGTTGAGTCATTGGCATCGTCATAGACAAAGCCCATTGCCCAACCCTCATCTTCAGCGGCGCTATCAGAGTCCTTGACAAATACAAACTCGCCAGGATGTGAATGTGCACCGAAATCGTGCATTGTCTTGGAACCATCGGTCATGTCGTAACGCGCCACAACTCCGGGCTCACCCATCGCTCCAGATCCGCCAGGTCGTGAACCTGCGACCCAACCGTAACGATGCTTCAAACCAACCACACGGTCATCAACTCGTGGGAACGCATGGGCCCAATCATCCATCTGAGTTTCGCGGACGGCGCCAGTCTTCATATTAAAAGCCCAACGGTGCATGTAGCAAGGCTCGAAACTGTCCATTGACCCGCGCCACATTGAAGCATGACGACCAACATCGCAGATGACTTCATCACCATCGACATAGGCATTGAGTGGGTGGAAGACATAGCAAGGGTCAACGTTGAACCAACGTACATCCTTGTCAGTTCCCATGCGCGGCATAATGCCGATCCGCGCGCCGTAGTTGTCATCCCAGCCGATAGGTGGAAGTCCTTGTTCAATTTTGTCAAGATTGAAAACAACTGGCAAGTCCATGAAGATCGCATGATCGCGAGTGATCATGAAGTCGTGCATCATTGTTCCCTGCGGAACCGTGATATCGGCAGTGTGCACAAGTTGACCCTTGGCATCCAGCACGTGATAGGTCAGGAACGGAGAAACTGCGCCGTATCCGAAGAAATGAAGTTCATTTGTTTCTGGACATAGTTTCGGATGAGCTGTGAACGCAGTCTTCAGTTTTCCACCGAAGTCATCGCAAGCGATGGTTTCCAATTCTGGAGTCAGTTCCCAAGGAAGGTGACCTTCTTCAAGCGCCCAAATACGACCAGCGTGACCGAGAACATGGGTATTCGCAGCGCTCGCTGTTGGATCAAACATGGCTTCCATGTCCATGGCATCGAGACCCTTAGCTAATTTTGGCGTACGCACATAACGGTTGCGATACCACTTTGCCTCGCCTGCTTCAACGCGAATGCCGTGCACCATTCCGTCTCCGAAGAACCAGTGGCCGGCTGTTCCACTCTTGGGATTTGAGCCATTGCGAACGTACAGGCCGCTGAGGCTTTTCGGAATCGATCCCGTGACACGCAAATTTGTGTCAGTGACTTCGTTGAATACCGGTGCATAGTTACCAGCAAGAAACCAAGGTGTTTTTTCGGCTGCTGGATTGTCAAGCATGTCAGTCATTACTGTCCCCCATCGTTGTTGTGCTTACTAAGAAATTTCTCGGCGTAATGGCAACCACCACTGCGCAATTTCCGCCCGAAAGCGCTTGGCATATACCTGAGTTAACTTATCCAATGAAGCACTCAAGTCCTGTGCATGAGTGCTTGGTAATTCTGAGGCTCCCTGTATGGGGTCCACCCACTCCAGTCGCAAATCCGCCACCACGGCCCCAATCAGAGGCGAGGCAGTCTCATGATGCTCACTCGTTTGGTGGGCGATAAAGGCCGAGAAATCAGTAAAAGACAGCAGCGTGTAATAAGTCTGCGGATCAGCACCGCGCCAGTATTCATAGCGGAGAAGTCCCTGCTCGTGGGCATGACTGGCACGAAAGAGATCTTCAGCAATGGCTTCAAAGCGCTCTTCACATCCAGCAATGACTGTGATGTGGGCGAGAATCGTGGCCATCAGTGATGCCTTGCGGTTTCAGCCGACAAGTTCATTGCTGAGTGTCCAGAGTTGATTGGCCCGATCGCTATCCATGGCCCGACGCACCACTCCAATGTCGGCTTGGGAGTCGTTGTCCACGACGGGTGAGACGTTGCAATCTTCACAGTATTCGCCGCCACGATCATCCAAGAGTGGTGACGTCGCCGCCCACACCGATGTCGCCGCCCCTTGCTCGGGCGTTTTCCAAGCCATCGCTGTGGGTCGCTCGCTCAGGCGTTCAATCAAACTTGTCAATACCTCAGGAGTCATATAGCGACTCAGTTCAGTAGCGATCACACCGGGATGGACTGCGAAGGCGCGGACGCCTTGATCCCGATAACGCTGATCAATGCCGACAGCATGAAGCACATTGCAGGTCTTCGCCGCGCCGTATGCAAGAAAGGGTTCGTAGGTGCGCTTTTCAAAGTTGTAGTCGGCCAGATCAATGTCACCGGCACGATGTCCAGCCGAACTCAA
>CALGTP010000786.1 GCA_937902105.1 uncultured Actinomycetes bacterium | reverse complement strand
TCTGCGGAGTGCTGGTCGAGTTTGATGCGGAGGTCGTAATCCAGGGTGGCTTGGACGGCGCGTTGGTGGTCGAGGTCGTGGGCCAAACCGGTTACGGTTTTGCTAAGGTTCTTAACGACGTCTTGGAGGTCCTCTGTAGTCTGAGGCGTTTGGGCGCTGCCTTGGTCGGTGGGGGGGCTGATGTATTTCAGCTCCATCGGTGGGGGAAGTAGGTTAGCTGCGCTCGACGTTGCCGTCGTCGCGTTCGGGGCGACGCTATTCAGCTCCATCAGTGGGGGAATTAGCGCTGATGCCGTCGACGTAGCCGTCGTCGCGTTCGGGGCGACGCTATTCAGCTCCATCGGTGGGGGAATTAGCGCTGATGCCGTCGTGCTCGGCTCGCCAGCGGAGCTTGATCGGTCGCCTGCCTGTCTGTCGTCTTCGTCGTCGGCGAGTAGCGAGGCGAGGGGGCTGAAGGTATTGGGTTTTGGTGTGTTCCCTGCCGATCCTTTCGCAGAATTCTTGGTGGTCCGTGGGGGGGCACCACCTCGAATCCTGAGTAGTGTGTTGTTGGGTGAGTTGTAGTAGGGGAAAGGGCATTCGGAAATGGCGACCGGCACACAGCGCGCCGCGTCTAAGGGACCGATTGGGAAAAGGGGGGGCGCTCCGTCGTCATCTGGTGAGTTTGCTGGTGGCGGTGACGGCGGAGGCGACGAGGGTGGTGGGTCCAGTGGTGCGTGGGGGTGGTAAGGGTTCGGGTTTGGCACGCCGAACGGGCGCATCTCATGCCCGTAGGCGAGCTCGGCGTCCTGCTCGGCGAGATCGAGCTCTCCGTCCTCGGCGTCTTCGGCTTCCTCGTCGTCTTCCTCCCCGACGTCCGCCTCGGATACCTCGACTTCGTCGTCCTCCGGAAGGGCTTCACGGGCTGTGACGCTGATGGAACAGCGCATGCCCGGGGTGAAGTACGGCAGCGACTGGATGCGAGTGTGGTCACGAGGTATTGGCGTCTCGACTCCGCCTGCAGGGTGTGCGGTCAGGAGTATCGCTGCCGTGGGTATCGTGGATAGGTGGGATGCGTATGCAGGCTCGTCGTGGGTCTTCAAGTACAGGTCGGACGTTGTCGCGTCGTGGTCAAGAAAGACGGATTCAGCGAGGCTGAGCTCTCCTTCCGCTGTGCTAGTTGCGCCCTTCAAGGCTCGTTCGAGTTCCCCGTCGGGCAGTAGGATGACGTACGTCTGTGAGTAGTAGACTTCGGCAGCTATGCGCATCCCTGGGGTGTAGTGCGGGCTGGTCATTGGCAACTCGGTGACGTTGTCGCAAGTTACTCTGGCGTTGATGTCGGCGATTCTTGCGAGTACGAGTGATGGTTGGTCGATACTGACAATGGCGCTTACTCGTGCGTGGACACAGGGGGGGCTTTCTCCCCGTCGAGCCGGTGGTGTGAAAGGTATGTAGCCACCGAACTCGTCGTCGATTTGGCTGAGCAGGTCGCTGAAGCAGGTAAACATGCGGTGCTCATGGGGTGGTACTAACGGTGATCCGCCGGTTCGGCAGAGTAGCGCCGTTGTCGCTGGGAATGTGGGTGAGGGTGCGAGCCACGCGCTACGTGCGTGGGTTCGGCTCGGTCGTGTGAGGCACAAGTGCTCGCAGTGCGTCACGTCTCGGCCAAGCAGCAGTTCGTCGTACATTTGGCTGCACACGAGGGCACTAGCGACATAGTGGCCATCGTATGGTAACATTCGTACTGCGATCAGGAGGGTTCCTTCGATGTGCTGGGGCTCTCCGGCGGCCGAGAATCCGTGGGGGTGGCGGGGTGTGGTGTCGAGGTGGTCCAGCCAGTCAGGTGCGTTAGCACGTACCCACTCAAAATTGATGACTGTCGTCTGGCGCGGTTGGTCGTGGCCGACGCGGCGGAAGCTCGATGCTTGGATTTTGGAGGTAAGGGTTCTCTTGCTAGCCCAGCGGTACACACCGCCGGCCGGGGCGAGTATGGTGAAAGGATGTAGGAGTGGGGGGGTTACGTTGCGGTGGTGGACGAGGGAGATGACGACCCGCCACGAAGGGGTGAAGACTCGTCTTGAGAAGAACTCGTCTTCGGACTCGAACTTAGGTCGTATGAAGAAGTGGCGTCTGCATCGTTCGAGGTACAGGGAAAGGCAGGCCGGATACAGTGATTCGCGCATTGTTCGCGAGGTTCGGTATAGTGGTGCACGATCGTCGTAGCGATGGAGGTGGCGCAGTATGGTGGTGTAGACGTCGTTCGGTAAAGAGGTCAGTCGGGGCACCGTATCCGTTGCGGTAGTCGTAGTGGTTATGCCATGATGGAGGTTTAGGTATCCGTCCGGTAGTGGTGTCTGCATTATACGCACCCGATCTCGTTGGTAGGTTACTTCGAATTCGTGTGGCTCCACCTTCAGTTCGCGGCCCGGATCTTGCCTTCGCCGGTCGAAGTCGTGCAGGTACGAAGGGTCGGTCTCCCTCAGGAGCTCGAGAGTGTCGCTGATGACGTTGGCCTGGTACAGTGGTTCGAAAGGGCAGCAGCCACTATACAGGTTGCGGTTCACGTCGTCATCTGGCTCGGTGTGGCCAAGGATATCAAGGAGGGCGTGATGAATTGAGTCAGCCGTGATAAACGGTATGAAGTCGGCGACATCGTACCATTGGCGGTGCCAGTCTGAATCGCCCCATCTGCCAAGTAGGCTCTCGAGGTAGTTCCAGTGCACCGTCGCATGTCGGCAGATTTTTGCGATGGTCGGGCAGGTGAGTATGTACCTGAATAGGTTGGAGGCTACCAGTGTTCTCGGGTCTTCGATGACTAGTGCGCGTTGGCGGCATTGGAGTGCGACGAGTGATCGTCCCGTGATGATGACGACGTGGTCTAATACCTGGTTGGCGATCCACGTGTCTAGTATTCGCGGGTCCACGGTGGTTCGGAAATCCTCGAGGTTGGGCTGATAGGGAGGGAAGGATGGATCTTCTTGTAGCCATATACTGTGTCTCCTGTTCCTCCGCATGAGATTCCCGAGTAGTCCTCCCTGCGATAGGGCGAGGATGACTGCGCAGTATATCCGGAACGCAGCATGTTCGAGTCGAGCTCTATAGGTTGGCCCAAACCCTTGCATTCGCCACCCCCCGCTCGGCAACATGCCGTCGTCGGGTGCTTCCGGCCAACTACTGTCGGGCTTGTGGTCCGCTATTGTGATCGAGCGGACGGCGTCAAACGCGTCATCACCGAGCGTCAATAGCGTGGTCTTGACGCCGAAGCTCACCGTGACGGGCGCGCGCGGGTCCTGCGGTTGTTTGTCGAACGAGAAGGTGATCCCAAACTCCTGAGCGATCTGTTCGACCTTGCCAAGCCAGCTGACTTCCTTTGAGGTGAGCACCAACATGTAACGGAACGCGCGGGCGTCGACGTTAGGTCCGCATAGGAAAGACGGGTGGGGTAGCTCGACGCGCCTGTATTCCGGGAATAGGGCATCCAGGTGGAGCAGTCTCTCAAGCACGGCGTCAGCAGCGCAGGACCTGGTTAACGATATGACGGCGAGTTGGAGTCGATCGTTCGTCAGGCCGCGTCTGACGTGATCGGCGTCGCTGGGCCCTAGTCCATGGATGGAGAACCTGAGTGTTCTCTCCACTCGCAAGATCGTAGAGCCAGGGGGTATCGTCTCCTCGGCGGCGTGCGGGGGCCGATGTCGGGGCAGCTCCGCATTCAGTCGACCTTGCAGCGTGGCCGCGAGCGTGTAGTCGTAGCCGTGGTAGGCGTAGCGAGTGGCATTTGCGGAGGGTCGGTACTCACACTCGCGCTGGCGGAGCATCTCTGCTATCAGTACCCGGCGACCATGCCAAGCCGACCTCACTCCGTTTTGCTCGAGCGTGTTGAGCGTTCGTGCTATGAGTTGTCCGCACTGCTGCCCATACGCATAGTCCATCTGAGCCTCGAGTCCTTGATCGAGATGGATATGGGTGGGTTCCGGCCCCTTCCTAGGCAACATCGGCGTTGCATCGTTGACAATGTCGTAGTACTGGCGACTGCAGTCACCGACGGCGCGGCATGTGAAGCCGACGTCGCACTCGGTGGTCAACGGCAATTGTCCAGTGCCGGACGCTATCGACGTTCTCGTGGTGTCCAGGTTCGAGAGACTGCACATCGAGTCGATGCCAAAG
>CALGTP010000785.1 GCA_937902105.1 uncultured Actinomycetes bacterium | reverse complement strand
AGACCTACAACAGCATCGCGTTGCAAGCGGCGACTGACTTCATAAGGCAACCAACTATTCCGCTTATGCCCACGACGATGCCCACCATTCTTCAACATCGTCTAACCCACTTTGCGATCAGGTCGTTGTCCACCAATGGGAAGTACGCGAACGAGATGATGCCACTTACAAGCACAGCAGGCTTCAACAACATAAGCCGTGTACTCCTCGGGACGACGATGAAACTCGGCAAGTTCCTTATTATCAACGACAACTTTGCCATGGGACTGTAAACGCGGTCCAAAAACATAGGTCACCAAACTCAATTCACTGACATCACAAATAGGACACTTCGTCTGAATCCGTTTGCCAATGCCGCGCGCTGCGCGCATCAATTCAGGATGAGCATCACATACCTCTTCACGACCTAAACGGCCACGATGGTATTCGTTGATGAGATGGCGACGCTCGAGACGATGGTCAACTAATCCAGCACGAAACGATGCCACGCCGCGTAACGATCCAGATCCAAAGGTCTCCTTGTTTGCACTCATCGGATGTAGATTAGCCCGCGATTGGCCCAGCGTGTCTTAACCAACAGCAGATTGCTCGGTCCACCATGCGTCCAGTCGCCGCCCAATTTCCTCATCACCAATCAGGCCCTCTTCAAGACGAATCTCCAACAAAAAGGATAAAGCCTGACCCACCACGGGGCCAGCAGGTAGCCCGAGGCGCTCCATGACTGCCAGACCATCTAGTTCAGGTCGCATGGACTTGAGTTCTTCCTTGGCAGCAAGTTCAATAATGCGTTCTTCAAGTTCGTCCATACGTTGCGATAGACGAGCTGCCTTGCGCTCATTGCGCGTCGTGCAGTCACAGCGAGTGAGCACATTTAGTTCGTTTAATAACACGCCAGCATCATTGACATAGCGCCGTACCGCGGAATCACTCCAGCCCATTTCATAGGTGTGAAAGCGCAAATGGAGGCGCACCAGTTCGGTGATCGCCACAACATCCTCATTGGGGTATCGCAGAGCCACGAGGCGCTTGCGGGTCATCTTCGCGCCTTTGACATCATGCATGTGAAAAGTGGTGCCCTTGCCTTCAATAAATCCACGGGTCGCAGGCTTACCAACGTCATGAAACAAAGCCGCTAATCGGGTGATACGGAAATCAAAGGATTCATTGGCGTCGGCGTGCACATTCTCGATCACTGCGAGAGTGTGAGTCAGTACATCTTTGTGGCGATGAATGGGATCATGCTCAAGACGCATCGCTGGAAGTTCGGGGAGAAACTTGTCTGCCAAACCAGTTTCCACTAAAAACCACAGGCCAGCACTTGGCGACTCAACGGTGATGAGTTTATTTATCTCGTCACGAATCCGTTCTGCTGAAACAATCTCCAAACGGTCTTTGTACTGCTTGACCGCTTCAACTAATTCGGGAACGGGATTCATGTTGAAACGAGCAATAAATCGGGCGGCGCGAATCATCCGCAATGGGTCATCGCTAAAACTGATGTCAGGATCGAGGGGCGTTCGTAAAGTGCGTGTCATCAGGTCACTCGCGCCGTTAAATGGATCAACCAGTGTTGGCGAATCACTCGTCAGTTCGAGGGCCATAGCGTTGATCGTGAAATCGCGACGCGATAAATCAATCTCTATGGCATCAGAAAACTCAACATCTGGTTTGCGTGTATCGGCGTGATATGCCTCAGCACGATGAGTAGTGATTTCGTAGACCCGATCACCTTTACGTGCTCCGATCGTTCCGAACTTTTCTCCTTGAGTCCACATTGCGTCGGCCCAGCCACTTAGCAGACGCTT
Organism: uncultured Actinomycetes bacterium; assembly: GCA_937902105.1. Classification (GTDB taxonomy): domain Bacteria; phylum Actinomycetota; class Acidimicrobiia; order Acidimicrobiales; family Ilumatobacteraceae; genus Casp-actino8. The sequence goes on along the minus strand of CALGTP010000785.1, from coordinate 21,104 downwards.
GATCTCGTCTGGTCGGGCGTTTGTCGTGGCATCAAAATCAATCGCCGTGCTGGCGTGGCCCCCAAGCAGGTCACGAACAGTGCCACCTACCAAGTACAGACGCTTATCAGCCGCACGAAATAACTCACTGACCTCGGCTAATTCTGCGAGTACTGGGGCAAAGCGATCGGGAACCACGGGTGTCAGGCTATGAGGTCGGCTGGATAGTTGGGGGGTTCTTTTCGTCGACATTTGGTGGACGCGACGAGTTAAAGCGTTTAGTCCGAATATACAGAGGCGTTAGGGTGACCCGATGCCTGAAATAGATCGCGAAGCTCTGTTGGCAACCCAACCTCTCATTGACGAAATCGCCCTGCAATGCGCCAGCGAGATGCACCTGCCAGGTATGCAATGGGGAATCGTCCTAAACAGCGAACTTGTTCTAGTTGGGTCGGTTGGTGCGATCACCGATCAGTCCACTCGCTATCGCATTGCCTCAATGACCAAGAGTTTTACTGCGGCGGCCGTTCTCAGTTTGCGTGATGAGGGTGTTCTCGCCCTGGATGTTCCTGTGGGTCTATACGCACCCGAATTGGCAGATGTTGTCGGTCCAGATTCTTCGCCACCAATCACACTCCGCCACCTGTTGTCGATGTCATCAGGGTTAGCCACTGACGATGCTTGGGCCGACCGTCACCTTGACGCCACGACTGACGAGATGGATCGGATCTACGCCGATGGCCCCGAGTTTGCTTTCGCTACTGGCACGAACTTCGAATATTCAAACCTTGGATTTGCCCTCATTGGTCGGGTAGTGGAACGCCTCACAGGCCGGAAAGTTCGCGATCATATTGATGAGCGATTTCTCCACCCTCTCTCAATGTCGTCCACAACTTGGGATCAACCACATCACGCTCCGTGGGCAGAACCCTTGCGCTTCGCCGATAACACACACATTGCTGATGGCGCACCACTCTTAGGCGACGGTGAGATTTCTCCGATGGGGGGATTATGGAGCACTGTCGCTGATATCGCACGTTGGATGTGTTGGCTTGATGAAGCAAACGCCGGGCGAGATTCACTGACTGGACAACTCGGTGTTGCTTCACGGAGAGACATGCAATCCGTACATACATTTATTGGTGACGGTGAACTTGATGGCCAGAGTGCCCCAGGAGGATATGGCTTTGGACTTCTCTTGCGAGATGATCCACTTTTAGGAATGACCGTTTCTCATTCGGGTGGGTTGCCTGGGTATGGCAGCAATATGCGTTGGCTGTCTGGACGCGGTCTCGGTGTTGTCGGCTTATCAAATGTGACCTATGCACCCATGGGAGTGTTTACTCAACGAGTATTGAAGTTGTTTCATTCGGCTGATCTGATTCATCAACCCATGACACCGCTCACACCACTACTGCAACAGCGCATCACACAACTGATTGAACTACTCAATGACTGGAACGATGAGCAAGCACGAGCGTTATTTGCTGACAATGTAGAACTCGATGCCTCATTTCTGATTCGACAGTCCGCCGCTGAGCGAATTGTCGCCGAGTGTGGTCGCCTACAAGTGGAGGAGATTCAAGCACAAAGTCGAACCTCGGCAATTGTTATCTTGCGTGGCGCAACGGGTCAGCAAAAAATAAAAATTGAACTCTCCCCCAAACATGGTGGTCTCGTGCAGTGGTACGGGACAAGTGCCTAGAATTCGGCGCTTGTAAAAGTCACCAAAGTTCGTTGGATGTCCAATGAGATTCAATCCTGGCAATCATCTCTCGGGCTTCATCGTTGCTGCCACTACTCGGTTTCTCATCGGTGTGTGACTCCCCCGCCATTGCCGACAAAGTGCTCGCCGATGACATCCGCAGTGCATCCAAGTCGTAGCCGCCTTCAAGCATCACTAAACGCCGGCCCGCGGGAACCAATTGCAAAATACGCTGCATCATCAGTGGGTAATCGCCGGCCGTCAATCCCATCTCGGTGATCGGATCACTGCGATGGGCATCAAAACCAGCCGAGACAATCAACCAGGTCGGTGCAAACTTTTCACTGATCGGAAGAAGCAAACGATCAAACGCAGCAAGGTACACATCGCCCCTTGAATCGGGTGGCAATGGAATGTTCATTGTGTATCCCACGCCCGCACCAACACCAGTTTCGTCGTACCAACCAGTACCTGGGTATAAAGGCCACTGATGCAAAGAAACAAACATCACTCGCTGGTCATCATAAAAAATATCTTGCGTTCCATTTCCGTGATGGGCATCAAAATCCACGATGAGAACCCGTTCACCCGCGTCGGCAAGAGCCGCAGCAGCCACGGCCACATTAGAAAACAAACAGAACCCCATCGTCTCGGTACGTGTGGCGTGATGGCCCGGTGGACGGACGGCGCAAAAAGCAGAATCTGCTTGTCCGGTTTGCAGAGCGCGAATCGCCGTCAAACCCGCGCCAGCAGCCAGAGTCGCAGCAGTCCACGAACCACTTGAGGCACGAGTATCGGGATCTAAGCGACCTCCACCTTGTTGGACGACTTGCTCAATGCGATTCACGTGCTCTTGTGTATGAACCCTCAGTAACTGCTCTCGCGTCGCTGCCTGTGGAACAAGTGGAACCAAAACTTCACCGAGACCAGCCTCACGGGCTCCATCAATGACCGCACCCAAACGCTCGGGACGTTCTTGATGGCGCGGGCCATTGAGGTGATCGAGATAGGCCTCGTGTGTAGCGAAGAGAATTGCCATTGCTGAGGACGCTAACAAAAACGACTTCGGGCGACTACCGTCAACAGGGTGATAGGCGGCTTTCGACGATCAAAGAGCACCGCTCAACCGCGTTTGCTGGATGATGGACATATCTCGGCGCGCGTCCGACATTGGCCAGGACGACCAGATATCGCCCACTTGGTCCTCGTTGATCACACCATTGCCCCATCAACTTCATCGCTCCATGAGTGGATGAATACTTTGCGGGCCGAGGGATACACGTCTATCCGCACAGGGGCCGTGTCGGGCGAAGCCGCCGAGCAATTTGAAACGATGGATTTTTACGAAATTCAGCAATTAGCCCTATTACGTTTGGGCACTTCAACCCCCAGCAAGGTTGATAGTCCTGCGCCACATCATGAAATGCGCGCCTTGCGCTCAGTTCGTTCGATGGACATAGCGGCACGCATTGACCAAGAGGCATTTGACTTTGGCTGGCAACTTGATGCACTGGGCATTCGCGAAGCTTGCCGGGCGACACCGGCCCACCGCATCCGTCTCGCACTCACCTCAACCGATGAACCCGTTGGCTACATGATCACAGGGCGCAATGGTTCTGCTGGTTTTATTCAGAGGTTGGCAGTCGCACCAACACACGCTGGTCAAGGTGTAGCCACCTCGTTATTACAGGACGGTTTGCAGTGGTTGGGCAAAGCTGGGGTCAGCGATATTTTGGTAAACACCCATCTTGACAACCAACGGGCTTTAGATTTATACCATCGGTTGGGATTCGCAACACTTCCTGAAACTCTGCGAGTTATGCAGTGGGACGCTCCGGTTGAGCCATGAATAGTCGCCTGCTCCTCGCTTGTGGCATCTTCGGGTTGAGTTTGACGGGGATCCAAAACCCAATGCTGGCATCTGCCGCCAATAATCGATCGATTAACAGCGTGATTAGCCAGGACCAATTTGTGCCTGGCTTTGAAGGAAGTATTTTTAATGTCTCCCTCTCTCTCAGCGGTAGTGACGCGGAGAGCGGTGAACCCACAGAGATAGTGGTCACCTCTTATCAGCCAGTCAAAACTCGCCAAGATGTTCAGGATGCCGTTAATGACTTGCTTCCTCAAACTATTGACACCGTTGTCGTCGACATCTCGTCTCTGTGGGACCCGATCACTGGACGCGTCAATCTTGCTATTCCTATTGAGATCAACACCCGAACCACGAATGCTCTGCAAATGTCAGCGACAGGTCTGTACCCAATCACTATTGGATTACAACAAGGCAAAACTGTTGTTAGCCAAATGGTGACTTTTGTTGAGCGTCTTGGAGCGAAAATTTCTACCCCTTCCACTCAAGAGGATCTGCGGGTGGCATTGATTGGCTCGCTGGACGGAGATGTCACTCGGCAAAATGACTCATCAACACTGATCAGCAATAACGATCGCGCATCAATTGCACGAACTATTGCATCGCTAGAAAATTTGCCGACTATTCCGATCACCCTGGCCATACGCCCAGAGTTGATTGAAGGACTTGATCGTTCAACTCTTGAGGATGGTGATCTTTTGGTTCGCCTGCAGTCGACACAGTCCCTCAATATTCTGAGCAATACATATGTCGATGTCAATCAAGCACTCACAGATCAATCTGAGTCAATCTTTACTGACCAATTGCGTCTGGGTGAAGATACTCTGCAACGGCTTTTGCCAACCTATAAAGCAACCCGAGACATCTGGTTCCAACAAACACCATTGTTTGGAGGTGGAGCGCAGATACTACGTAACCTAGGGATTCGCAATATCGTCATGCTGAGAGAAGCCTCACAAGAAACCCAAGATGCAGATGCTGATCATCCTCCCACTGGCCTTATTGAATTGCAGTTGCCCGATGGTGGAGTCATTGATGCCGCCTTTGTTGACATAAAACTGAGTGCAGCACTCACTCGTGGTTCGCAAAATCCACGCGGTGGCGCATACCTCGTTGCTCAGCAGATATTGGCCGAACTCAAGATGCTGCGTTCTGAGTTAAACACTGAAAATTTCTCCACTTCCGATCACGGTGTCATTCTCGGTACAGACTTTGGAATGTTGCCATCAACAGCCATGCTGACTGCGTTGAGAGCAACTATTAACGCAAACTCGGCCATCACCTTTGTTTCCCTCAGCGATCTCTTGAGCACAATGACCCATGAAGTAAAAGATGGCTCGCGCCTCACCCTAGACCTTGCACAAGAGCCAGACATTCCATCAATAAGTCATCAACTTTTTACACAAACTCAGGAACGAGTTGACGCCTACACCTCGATGCTGGCACCTGGCAATGCGCAGGCAACACAATGGAAAGACTTGTTGAGTGTTATGCCGGCGCGCACTCTCAGTAGCACACAGCGACAGTCCTATGTAGATGCTATTTGGTTGCAGACTTTTCTCTTAGGAGAAGCCATCTCCACCCCAACCTCAACCACCTTCACCCTTGGTGGCCGAGAAAGTTCGCTACGGATCTCACTGCGCAATGACAATGACTATGACGTGCGGGTAAGAGTACGACTCACGAGTTCAAAACTCGCCTTCGCCGCTGCGGAACAAGTTGTGCTTCTGCCCTCTGGGATGACGACATCAATTGAGGTTCCAGTCGTGGCAAAGAGCAACGGTAGTTTTCCTGTTGGTCTACAATTATTCAGCCCTAGCGGGAATGTGGCGGTTGGTCGCTCCATCACCTTGACGGCGCGAGTCAATGCGCTGGCAGGATTAGGTCAGTTAGTGACAGGTCTCGCGCTCCTACTTTTGATCATTTGGTGGATATATCACCTGCGTAGAGCCTCGCGGCGAAAGCTAAATCTCATGAGCCGGGCGTAGCACTGCGACTCATACTCATACTGCCTCAGCGGAGTAATCTCTCCATGTGACCTCCTGCGTACGAATTATTACCGACAGTGCCTGCGACTTACCCGACGCTCTCGTGCAACAACTTGGTATCGAAGTCGTTCCACTCTTCATCCGCTTCGGTGACGATGAACTGATTGATCGTGAGCAACTCACAACGAGCCAGTTCTGGGAGCGTTGCGCTACCGAATCTGACCTACCAACAACTGCTGCCCCTTCACCTGGACGCTTCAAGGAATCAATTGAACGACTGAGAGGCGAGGGAGCTACTGGCGTTGTCATCATCAACTTGTCATCGGCAATGTCTGGGACGATGCAAAGCGCTGAGGTTGCCGCTGCAGAATTGAAAGAATCTATTGACATCCGTGTCGTTGATAGTCGGACGGTCACGATGGGACTCGGATCAATCGTGATCGCCTGTGCCCGTGCGGCTCAAGGTGGCGCCTTGATCGGCGAAGTTGAGGCCATGGCTCACGATCTTGCTAGCCGTAGCAAGGTGTGGGGGGCACTGGACACCCTCGAAAATCTCCGCAAAGGCGGTCGCATCGGCGGTGCCAAGGCAATGCTGGGGTCCGTTCTTTCAGTGAAACCCATCATTGAGGTGCGCGACGGCAGTGTCCAAGAAGGTGGCAAAGTCCGCACTCGCTCAAAGGCTCTGACTTTTCTTGTTGACAAAGTTCGTGAAGCAATGATCCACCCTGGCATCAGTCAGTTGTCGGTTCTCACTGCCGCAAGTTCAGATGTTGATGCGTTCATGGCTCAACTGAAGACTGTCTATGAAGGTGAAATCATTGTCGGTGAAATTGGAGCAGTTGTTGGTTCCCATGCCGGACGCGGAACTATCGGCGTTGCCTACTTCGAAAACCCATAGCAACGCTGTCACCATGCTGAGGTCTTACTCGATCTTGGTATTACCTTGAGGGACTAGTCGTGAGAACTATCGTTACCTGTCAAGTATGTCTTCGTCTTCTCACCCCTCAAGCCCGCAACCTGGAACTGTTCTTATAGGTCGCTATCGCCTTGAGGAAATTCGTGCTCATGGGGGCATGGCTGATGTGTGGCGAGCCACTGATTTGCAACTTGGTCGTATCGTTGCCGTCAAGCTTCTGAAGCCTCATTTAGCCAATGAATCAACGCTTTCTCAGCGTTTTCGTCGAGAAGCAATTGTTGCTGCGAAACTAGATCACGGCAGCATCGTGACCGTTCATGATGCGATCGAAGATGACGGTCGCCTAGCAGTCATCATGGCCTTCATCGATGGGCGGTCCCTTCGAGAAGAACTGGATCATGATCAAATATTGAGTGTCAGTAAGGTCCTACATGTCGGACTCTATGTGCTCGCCGCCCTGAACGCTGCCCATCAGCAAGACCTCATTCACCGTGATGTCAAGCCGGGAAACATCCTCATCAGTAAACGAAATGAAGTGTTACTCACCGATTTTGGGATCGCGAAAATTTTGGACGGTGATGAAGATCTGACGAGTGAAAACATCATGATGGGCACGGCGAAGTACCTCTCACCCGAACAAGTCCGCGGCGATCAATTGGATGGTCGCGCTGACCTGTACTCACTGGGGTTAGTGCTCTATGAATGCCTTGCTGGCAAGGTGCCCTTTGTCGGCAAAAACGATACGGATACCGCTCTCGCCCGCTTGCACCGCGATCCCACCAACTTGTCCACCTTGCGACCAGATATTGACCCGATAGTGACCACAATTATTCACAAACTGTTGGCCCGTGAACCCGAAGATCGCTACGCCAGCGCCCGAGAAGCTGGCGAGGCGATACAAAAAGTCATCAATGCCCGCAAATCCCAACCTGCAACGGGTACACCTCGGACCGAACGCGACCGCACTCCAACACCGGGCAAAGTGATTCGCCCGAAAAACCATACGCCGACGGGCACAATCCGCACGCCGACCCCCAGTAACCCATCCCAGTTGCCAAAAAATGAAAGACTGACGCCTCCACCAGGCCAGCAGAAGAAGTGGAGGCCATCGCCATTGTTGATCGGCAGTGTCGTCGTCTCCTTGCTTCTTGCGTTGCTGATCATTCCTCGGATCCTCGATAGCGGCAACCCAAAGATCCTTGCCCCTGTCACCACATTGGGCGATGTGACGACAAACAACGATCCAATTAAGATCACTGGAGTTCAGTCGTTTGACCCCCAAGGTGATGACGGTGAAGAGAACTCAGATCTTCTCGCAAACATCACCGATGGCGACTTGAGCACTGCATGGTCCACTGATTGCTACCAATCTTCAACTTTTGGCAGTAAAAGTGGTGTTGGAGTAGTTGTGCAAATCAGCGCTTCAGCAATGGCCCAACTACAGATTGGGGTTCTTGGCAGAGATTGGAAGGCTGAGGTCTACGCCGCAAACACGAACAGTGATGATTTAGCACTGTGGGGTTCGCCAATCTGGGAAGGGACTGACGAAAGTGGTTCCACGATCTCGGCTACATTCGGCTCACCAAGCCAATATGTTTTGGTTTATCTCAGAAAAGTTGGCGCCAGTGGCTTTTGTAGCGACAAAAATCCTTACCGAGGCGACATCAGTGAAATCAGCATCGTCGACGTACCCTGAAAAAGAGGGCCATGGCACCCCTTGAACAGTTGTTGCGAGATAACTACTCGATGATGCGTGCCGTCTGTTGGCGGATTTTGAGCAACGAATCTGACGCAGATGATGCAACCCAAAACGCGATGATGGCGATAGTCAAAAACTTTTCTTCATTTGATGAGCGTTCGGCGTTTTCAACTTGGGCTTATCGCATCGCCACCAATGCCGCCCTTGACGAATTGCGACGACGACGACGACGCCCACTCACACTGCTCAGGCAAGACAACGGCGAGACCCCGGATATTGCTGATCAGCGGTCTGAAGATCAATTTTCAGACATTGATGCCCACGATGAACTCTCCTCTGCTTTGGCTCTCATCCCCGAGGAATACCGTGTTGCGCTGGTACTTCGCGATGTGGCCGATTTGGATTACGAAGAAATTAGCCACATCCTTGATGTTCCCATTGGCACGGTACGTTCGCGTATCTCCCGCGGCCGAGGACGGCTAGCGGAGATTCTTGGGAACCAAAACACCAGTGGCGAACGTCAAATACCCGACAGCGAAAGCCCTTCATGAACGACGACCTCAACACCATTAACCCCAACAGTCCGGAATATATCGACGACCTGGCGAGTCTGTGTCTTGACGCAGAAATGACCCTTGACCAAGTTCCGCAAGAGTTTCGTTCGGCGGTGCAAAAACGAATGTCACAATTCGCCGAGCAACGCCGACGCTTACAGTCATCGGTTGTGGTTGTCGATCAGGCAACAATCAAGGCATCCGTGGAGGCAGTTTTCTCAAAACCGAACGGACAGGTTGTTGCCTTGCGTCGGCGGCGTTTTGTTGTCTACATCGGGTCACTGGCCGCGGCAGCAGCCTGTGTGGCCATTGTCGGCGTAGCGATCAATCAAAATTCGCCCTCTGAACAGGCTGACCAGTCTCTGTCAAGCGTCAGTCCTGTCAGCGACAATCTTGCAAGTGACAATCTTGCAACAGACAACGCTGCACCCGAGAGCGCTGCGCCGATGGCCGATGCGACGGCTCCAGAGGCCGCAGGTGTCGACACAAAGACTGACTCCTCATCGTTTCAGGTCATCAATAATGAGAGTGAACTGCAAGCATTGCTCGACGAATGGCTTGCGCCAGGCGCACTGCCCCCAATCGTCATGGACGCCCTGTGTGTTGACGATCTACGACCGGCAGTTGCTGTCGGGTCGCCGATTTCAATATTTGCAGATCAACCGGCGGAAATTCACTTTGATGTGACCCAAGGAATTGCTATTTATCGCCTCAGTGATTGCACTCTGCTGGCGAAAATCGTGCCTTAACTCAGGTTCGTGGCTAGCCTCAATCCCATGGCTGGCAACCCACTCACCGACCCACATTGGGCTACGGAGTTCACGCAGACGATTGTCGACGGTATTGATAAGGTTCGCAACCGTACGACTAAGCCGATTGTGATGATCGCCCGCGGTTTGGTATTCGGATTATTGATTGCTTTCCTCGGAGTGATGGCCCTTGTGTTGCTTTTGGTTGGGCTTTCGCGGGGACTCATCAATCTTCTTGAGTGGCCTTTTGATCACGATTCGGCGGTATGGATTTCCCACCTGATCGTTGGTTCTTTATTAGTACTCCTCGGCGCCATCTTGATGATCAAGCGCCAACGCAAGGAAGGCGTGTAAGTGTCCACTCATCACCATCTCATCATTATTGGTTCGGGTCCCGCTGGATTGACTGCGGCCATCTATGCCGCACGCGCCAATCTTGCCCCGTTTGTTATTGAAGGTGAACCGAGTAGCACGAGTGATCAGCCTGGTGGGCAACTGATGCTGACAACAGATGTTGAAAACTTCCCTGGATTTCCCGAAGGCATTATGGGTCCCGAATTGATGATGCGCTTTAGAGATCAGGCGGCGCGCTTTGGGGCAACATTTTTATCGGGCAAGGCAACCTCGATTGAGTTCGGTGAACGCCCACTCAAAGTTCATGTTCGCGATGAAGTTTTCACAGCCGATTCAGTGATTATTTCTACTGGCGCACAAAGTTTGATGCTTGGACTAGAGGCTGAAGAACGCCTGATAGGACACGGTGTTTCAACCTGTGCAACATGTGATGGTTTCTTTTTCCGAGGTAAGGAAATCGCTGTCGTCGGTGGCGGAGATTCAGCTATTGAGGAAGCAAACTTTCTCACAAAATTCGCCTCAAAGGTGACACTCATCCACCGACGAGATTCGTTACGGGCAAGCAAAATTATGCAAGACCGAGCTTTCAATAATCCGAAGATCGAAATGTTGTGGAACACCGCCGTCACTGAAATTGTCGGCAAGGATCAACTTGAATCAATTTCATTACAGAACACTGTGACCGCAGAGCGCAGCAGTTTGGCTGTGGCTGGATTGTTTATCGCCATTGGACATCGCCCGAACACCGATGTTTTTAAAGGTGTGATTGACATGGAAGATAGTGGTTACTTGATCACCCGGCCAGACAGCACATATACCAATATTCCCGGAGTCTTTGCCTGCGGAGATGTGAAAGATCACGTCTATCGTCAAGCCGTTACTGCCGCTGGATCAGGTTGTATGGCGGCCCTTGATGCCGAACGTTGGCTTGAACAGCAGCACTGAAACAATCGCGGTAGGCTCTGTTCTCTCGCAACATCAATGAAAGGACGCGACATGGCCGACGGCATCGTGACACTCACTTCTGGAACCTTTGATGAAACAGTCAACTCATCAACAACCCCTATTGTTGTTGACTTTTGGGCTGAATGGTGCGGGCCATGCAAGATGATCGCTCCCATCCTTGGTGAGATCGCTACTGAAAAAGCTGGGCAAGTCACCATTGCCAAACTCAATGTCGATGAGCATGGCGATATCGCGCAGCGTTACGGAGTGATGAGTATTCCTACATTGTTGGTTTTCAAAGACGGCGAAATTGTTAAGCGCCTAGTCGGTGCTAAGGGCAAAGGACAGCTTCTTTCGGAGCTGGAGGAATTTCTCGTCTGATGACTCTGGCACCCGGAGATTCGGGTGAGGCTGTTCGTCAACTACAGCGGCGCCTCGATGTTGCGGGCTATTTGCCAGCAAACATGGTGTCCGCTGATATGTACTGCGCGCACACGCAACAGGCTGTGAGTGCTTTTCAAACAGAGAGCGGTCTTCCCGCAACTGGTCTATGTGATGAAGATACGTGGACTGCTTTACTAGAAGCGTGGTGGAATCTAGGTGATCGGCCACTCGTACTGCGAAGCCCGAACTTGCGTGGCGATGATGTCACAGAATTGCAACGGATCTTGTCTCGCTTGGGTTTTGATTGTGGGCGCATTGACGGAATTTTCGGTCAGAAACTTGATCGTGCATTAAATCACTTTCAGTTACATGCGGGCCTTGAAGTTGATGGTGTGTGCCATCAAAGTACGGTCACCGTTTTGCGCCGTCTGTCGCGCATGACTGGCGATGGTCCTGGTATCGCCCATGTTCGCGATGCTGAAGAGGCGCGTTATGGTCAGCCTTTAGTCGGGCGGCGCGTTGCTGTTGGCCAGTTTGGGGGATTTGATGAGTTACGCGAATCCCTCAACGGGGCATTGCGAGAACACGGAGCAATGCTGATCGAATTGCCTCACAGCGACTCAACCGAGCAAAGCCGAACTGCCAATCTTCTCGGAGCTGATGTGTACGTGGGTTTTGAATCTTCGCCCGAACGCGAATCGCGCATTTCTTATTACGCCGTCGCCTCTTTTGAATCTGCTGGTGGTCGTTCGTTAGCACAATTGATGGAAAGACACTTGCGCGATGTGGTTCCTGGCATTGCCAGCGAGGGCATGCGCTTGCCGATTTTGCGGGAAACGAAGATGCCAGCAGTTTTAGTGACCTTGGGCCCCGTGGAGATGATGATGCCGAAAAGTGCTCGGATCGCCGAGGCAATTTTTTTAGCGTTATCGGCCTGGGCCCCTTAAAAACAGGCATATTTGCGAGTTATCCACAGACTTTTCCCCACCTTGTGCGAAACCTTCTCGCGCGACTAGAGGGTTATCCCCGCACTCAAAGTCCCAACTCCTTGTTGAGACTTTTTCTAATCTGAAGGCTGGACACCCATCATTAAGTAGTACAAGCGCTCAAGATCCTCAAGACCTGCGAATTCGACAGTGATTGCGCCCTTCTTAGCGCTCATCTTGACCGACACCCGGGTGGCAAGATATTCCGAGATTCTGCTTTCCAGTTCCAGAAGTCCAGCGGGAGGAAGTTTGCGAGGCTTCGTTTCGGTCCCTGTTCCTGGGGTCCCTGTTCCTGGCTTGTCGCCCTCCCCCACGTCAAGTTCACCGCCGCGATCACGAATGGCTTCTTCCACGGCTCGAACCGACCACCCTTCGGTGACAGCTCGCCGCGCTAACTGTTCTTGGAATGCTCGATCCGGCGTTCCGAGGAGTGCTTTGGCGTGTCCAGCTGACAACTTACCATCGGCTAAAAATGCCTGAATGGCTGCTGGGAGTCCAAGAAGTCGCAAGGAGTTGGAAATTGAACTTCGACTTTTGCCGACTCGCTTAGCCACTGAATCGTGAGTCAAAGAAAAATCGTCAATCAATTGCTGATAGGCCGAGGCTTCCTCTAATGGAGCAAGGTCTTGTCGATGGAGGTTTTCTACCAGGGCCTGTTCAACCGATGACATATCGTCAGTGGTCTTGACAATCGCTGGGACGCTTGTCAGTCCCGCACGCTTGGCCGCTCGGAGACGACGCTCACCAGCAATAAGTTGATATGAGCCGTCCGACAGTAAGCGCACCAGGAGTGGTTGCAGAACACCGATCTCACGTATTGAGGCAGACAATTCAGTCAACGATTCCTCATCAAAATGCACTCGCGGTTGATGCGGGTTAGGAGATAGATCCCCTATTGGGATGTCTACTAAACCAGTTTTAGCGTGAGCGCTACCTGTGCTTGGATCCCCGAACCCACTAGGGATCAGAGCATCGAGTCCTTTACCGAGTCCTGGGCGACGTGCCACCAGATACCTCCTTAGCCACTGAGCGATAGGCAATGCAGCCTTTTGACGATGGGTCGTACAGGTTGATGGGCTGATGATGACTTGGTGCCTCAGATAGCCGAACATCACGGGGGACCATGGTGTTACAGACCTTGTCGCCGAAGTGCTCGCGCACTTGATCAACAACAGCCTTGGATAACTTGGTCCGAGCGTCGTACATCACGCAAACAATGGTGCTGATCTGTAGTTCTTGATTGAGATTCTTTTTGACCTTATCCACATTGCGCAAAAGTTGCCCCAACCCCTCAAGGGCGTAATACTCGCATTGAATCGGTACCAAGACCTCGCGGGCGGCCACGAGAGCATTCACTGTCAGGAGGCCGAGCGAAGGTGGACAGTCGATAATGATGTAGTCGTATCGATCAAGTTCCTGGTCAATCGCCCGCTTGAGGCGGTGTTCGCGAGCCATTTCGTTCACCAGTTCAATTTCTGCCCCAGCCAGGTCAAGATTGGCTGGGGCAACGAAAAGGTTCTTCACCGATGCTGGCTCAACACAGTCCTCCATCGCCGCATCATTGAGAAGGACATCATAAATTGAAGTTTCAATACCACGGGTTTCGATACCCACGCCCGAGGAGGCGTTTCCTTGGGGATCAAGGTCAATCAGAAGGGTTCGATAGCCCAATTCAGCCAAACAGGCCGACAAGTTGACCGATGTTGTGGTTTTACCCACGCCACCCTTTTGATTGGCGACTGCAATCACTCGAGGGAGTGGGGGATGATGCGGGGAAACGGGAGATTCGGTCATAACGGGCTTTTCCTCAACACTCAAAGGACGATTAAATAAATCGTACCTGAAGGATGTGGTACCCGTAGGGATAGCCGATGTGTTCCACGTGGAACATCAACCAACTCTCAGCACGGGATCGGTTGTACATGTTCCACGTGGAACACTGCGTGTTGATAAGCACTAGACCTTCACCAGCACAGCGACGCCGAAGCGCACCTCCTGCAGGCTTAATCCGTGAAGGGCAACATTCGGGTCGATCCAGCGAGATCCATCCCCTTTCGGCGGTTCACTCACCGCAAACAACCCACCTGGAAGTAAAAGAGGGGCCGCATGCTGTGCTGTATAAGTCGGAGAACCAAACCCACGAGATGTCACCGCCGCCCAGGTTCGACCGGGGAAACGAATAGGGAGATCAGCCACGTCGGCTTCAATAACCTCCACCTGAGCCTGAATCCCTAATCGTCCCACAAGGCGTACAAGCAGGTCTGTGCGCTTGGATCGACGATCAACCAGGGTCACGTGAATATCAGGGCAGGCCAAGGCAATCACTAAACCTGGGTCTCCGCCCCCAGAACCAAGATCAATCACGGTGCTGACCTTGCCGTTGAGGGCCTCAGCAAAGCCCATGGAATGATCAATCACCTGTTCAAGTGGTCTATTGCCCAACATGCCGATGCGCTGGGCATCGCCCAGCGCATCCAACAACTTTTTTCGATTTTCTGGACTTAAGGCAGGGGCCGAGGACATCAGCTCCACCTTACGCTCAGTGGGCTATTCAGCAGCAGTTGCTGCTGCGGGGGAGATCACAACGCGTCGGTTGGGATCTTCGCCTTCAGAGTGAGTCGCAATATCCGTGCGTCCAGTCAATGCGTCGTGGACGATCTTGCGATCGGGCGATGGCATCGCTTCCAGAGCACGTGCTGAACCACTGGCCACGACTTCATCGGCAACTTGGGTAACGAAACGACTCAACGCTTCTTTACGCTTAGCCCGATAACCCCCGATATCAATACGTAAACGGGTGTCATGATCGCCCATCCGCCGCTGGCTCACAACGCGAGTGATGTCCTGAACCGCCTGCAAAGTGCTACCACGTGGACCAACCAGGAGACCGAGGTCGCTACCGTTTAACTGGACTTCGATGTCGTTACCTTCAATATTCACCGCTGTCTCGCCAGTGGCGCCCAAAGAGGCAGCTAAACCAATCAGGAACTTCTCGGCTTCTGCAGCTACCTGTGCTGGGTCAGCTGGGGGACCTTCTGGTCGTTCCCGGCGAGGACGATCGTTGTTTTCGCTGCTATCGCTCATTTTCTTCTCCTGTTGACGTGGTTGTTTTGCACGAGGGGCACGAGGTGCTCCTTCCGCTGACGGGGTGTCATCCTTGCGCGGACGACGATCACGGCGTTCGACTTTGGCCCGTGGAATACGTGGCTTGACTCGAGCACGAATTCGGGCTTCTCCTCGAGTGCGCCCGAATAGCCCCGCTTTGGGCTCTTCTAAGATTTCAAATTCGGCTTCTTCGTCTGCAACACCAAGACGATCGAGTGCAATGCTCTTAGCTTCTTCAATGGACTTACCGGTTGTTTCTACCCATTCCATGGGATTCCTGCTTTCTATTCTGACGTGAGATCGATTGAGTGGGGGTTTGATCAGCCGCGTGGCGGCTTGGGATGGCGTGACGTGCCCGAAGGTTTCGGACGATTAGGTGGCGTGGCCTTACCTTTAGCAGGAGTTGACCCACCCTTGGGCGGGGTGACGCGTTTGCTAATAATGGGCTTGGGGCCAGCCTTTGGTTGCTCCTTGGCTTTACTGAGGTCTTTTTTCATTTGACCGAACATCCCGCCGCCGCCAACATCATCCTTGGCTAATTCGCGTGCTTTGGCTCCAGCAGCTTGGGCTTGACTACCGAGTGAATCATCACCTTTATAGAAGCGGCGGGTGATATATGACTGTTGGGCAATACGCACAATCGTCTGCGCAAAGTAGTAAACGACCAGCGCTACCGGGAAAAAGAATTGGAAGACGCCGAAGAATACTGGCAAATACTGCATCAATTTCTGTTGTGAGGCCGACATCGTCGGGGACACCGTACGACTTGCGATCATCCGCTGTTGGACGAAATACAGACCCATCAAAGCCACAACAAGTAGGGCATAGATAACGCCCGTGGCGGCATTTTCTTGAATTGCCTTCACTGGAGTGAGGGATAGGTCGAGCCCAAGAGAAGACATTTTGGTCTTACCTAGCAAACTTGTATACAGTTCGCCCGTTTTTGAGATGTAGTCCGGATCAAAGGTGCCATCAGCCGTCTTCTTGGTGAGACCATGCAGAACTCGGAACATGATCAAGAAAATCGGCATCTGCGCCAAAAGTGGCAGACATGAAGCCAATGGGTTGACTTTGTGCTCTTGGTAGAGCTTCATCATTTCTTCGTTAAGTTTCTGGCGATCATTGCGATGTTGCTGTTGTAGCCGCTTCATTTCTGGCTGAACCTTCTGCATCTCCAACATTGACTTTGTGCTCTTCAGTGTGAGCGGGAAAATCAACATCATGATCACCACAGCGACTAGGGCAATGGCCGCTGTGTAGTCCGATGTGAGGTTGTAAAACTGACTTACGAGCCAGGCTGCTGCTTGGAACATGTCACGACACCTTTCCGGTGGGCTGAATAGGATTTATTTGTGCACAGTGGGCATCGTGTTGATGCCTAGGTTCCGGAACTGGATCAAAGCCGGACTTACCAAATGGGCGGCAGCGAACAAGTCGACGGAGAGTCAACCATGAACCGCTACGCGCCCCATGAATGTCAATCGCCTCTTTGGCGTATTGCGAACAACTGGGGGTGAAGCGACACGGTGATGGTCGACCTTCACGTGCTAGTTGGTACCAGTTTATGCCTTTTAACAGGTAAGATTTCATAACGGAATCACTCTATAACGCTCCATTTGCTGGCAAGACCGTCAATCGCAGAGCGCAGGTCAGCCAAAGTAATTGACTCCGCTGGGCGGGTTAAGCCGATGAGATACAGACCGGGCCGCATCGCAGGAGTCTCGTGACGCAGCACTTCACGTAACTGTCGACGGACGCGATTGCGCTTCACTGCTGTTCCAGCAGTGCGACCAATAGCGAAGGCCACATGGGGGCCATCAAGAGCAGAGTCCGACAACATCACACAC
Source organism: uncultured Actinomycetes bacterium (assembly GCA_937902105.1). Classification (GTDB taxonomy): domain Bacteria; phylum Actinomycetota; class Acidimicrobiia; order Acidimicrobiales; family Ilumatobacteraceae; genus Casp-actino8. Next base: position 4,023 of record CALGTP010000785.1, on the reverse strand, counting down.
CAAACAACTCCACTACGAACTCGGATTCCTTGGCGACGTAATCGCGCAAATCCGGCTCGGCCGTGAAGTCGTTTGATCAAGCCGACAGCTTCTTGCGGCCCTTCAGGCGACGGGCTTTCAAAACTGCTCGCCCGGCGCGGGTGGACATACGAGCGCGGAAGCCATGTTTGGCTGAACGGCGCTTCTGATTTGGTTGGTACGTACGCTTCATGCAAAATCCTCAATTCCTGGTGGCGCCCCATCCGGGCGAGAAACACCTGGTAGTGACTACTATTCAGCCTCCTTGACAACCCTCGCACCACGCAGGTGGAACGCAACTCGTCAAGCGCTTAGGGCAGGCTACGGCCTAAAGGCCAATGGGGGCAACCCTGAGACGCGAATCCCCTCTTTGCGGATTATCCACAGCCTGCTAAGGTGACCATTCCCTAGCGATTCCTCTCTCGTTCAACCCTCCCTGGTTGGCCATTGAGGCAGGTCAGGATATCTAAAATCACGCCACTGTATTGTCCACAAGTTGTGGATTGATCTGTGGACAACACGCCTATTTTCTGAAGGAGTAGCAGGTGGAACATACTGACGACTTGTGGACAGCGGTTTCGCAACTGCTTCGCGCCCAAGTCTCGGATGCCGTCTGGTACTCCACTTTCAATGATGTGCACTCGTTGCCTGACGATCAGAACACCTTGCGTTTGGCTGTTCCAAGTGGAACCGTGCGCGACAAAATCACATCGCGTTATCTTCCTATTGTTCTCGACGCCTTGACTGAACTCGGTGCTGGTTCATTGAAATTGGTTGTCGATGTTGTGGCCCCCGACGAAATAGTTGCGGATTCGTCGACCATCACTGATGACACCCCGCGTCAGAACACTAAAAATCCTTCAAGAGGCGGATCAAAGAACTCCGAACCCGCTATTACCAGTGTTGAAGAGATGGGCATACGGGCTGGATTGAACCCGCGTTACACCTTTGAGACATTCGTTAAAGGGGCATCCAACAGTTTCGCTTTGGCGGCAGCTCAACGGGTTGCCGAAACCCCAGCCCGCTCGTATAACCCGCTCTTCATCTATGGGTCCGCGGGGCTTGGTAAAACCCACCTATTACATGCCATTGGCCATTACGTGCTCCAGAACTACAGCCACTACCAGGTGAGATACATCACCACCGAAACTTTCCTGAATGAGTACGTCGACGGAATTCGAAACAACACGATCGCCAATTTCAAGCGTCGCTATCGCGATATTGATGTCTTACTGATTGACGACATTCAGTTCATGGAAGCAAAAGAGGGACTCCAGGAAGAGTTCTTCCACACCTTCAATACCCTTCACGGGGCAAACAAACAAATCGTTATTTCTTCCGACCGGGTCCCTGACGCCATACCAAACTTAGAGGACCGACTCATTGGCCGTTTCCGTTGGGGTTTGATCACGGATGTTCAGCCTCCAGATCTAGAAACGCGGCTAGCGATTTTACGCAATAAAGCCGAACGAGATGGCACCTTCGTGCCAGCCGATGTCCTCGAATACATTGCCTCGCGGGTCAGCACCAACATTCGTGAACTTGAGGGCGCCCTGATTCGAGTGAGTGCTTACTCGAGCTTGAATCGCGTTGACATGACTGTGGCGCAAGCCGAAAGGCTTCTCGAAGACCTCTTGCCCAGTAGTAGTTCGAAAAACCGCACCGATGATGAACTACTTGCTGAAATCGCTCGATTTCTCGGCTTCACGGTTGAGGCATTACGCGGCAAGAGTCGCCAACGACCCCTGGTGACAGCGCGACAGGAGGCGATGTACGTCTTTCGCGAACTCACTGACCTCTCTTATCCGGCCATTGCGCGACTCTTCGGCGGCCGTGACCACACCACGGTGATTCATGCCGTTGACAAAATCACGCGCTTGATGGTGGAACGCAACGAAACCTACGACCAGGTCACAAGTCTGGTCAAGACGCTGAAATTGAGTTAAGTCAATGTCTCCGCACGGTGATATCAACAACATGTTCACAACCCGTGTGAATGACGATGATCAACATGTGGAGAACTCAAAGTTATCCACCAACCCACCCGTGGGTCATACTTTGGGTGTGCATACTTGTGGACAACTAGGCGCGGGCAAATACCTTAATCACGCTGGACAAAGAAGTGCTTATCCACAATCCACAACTCTTATTACTAGAACTATCTTAAATCATCATCAGACCGTGTTAACAAGTAGGGAGTCCCGTCGTGAAATTTCGCTGTGAAAAAGAAGTTTTAGCTGAAGCACTGGGTGCTGCGAGTCGAGCATCAACAGGTCGCTCAACAAATCCAACAATGTCATGCTTGCGACTAGTTCTCGCTGGAGATCAATTGCGCATCACCGGGACCGACGGCGATTTAACAATTGATGCGAGCATTATTGTCGCCGGCGAGAAAGATGGAGTGGTTTTAGTGCCTGCAAAATTAACAAGTGACATTGTTCGTTCCTTACCTTCTGGCGCTGTTAAATTTGACTTAGGAGAAGACAACGTCGACATCTCCGCCAACCGCGTTAACTTCACAGTCCCGATTGGTGCCGGCGATGATTTTCCAAAGTGGTCCGGCACTGTTGGGCAGGGCGCCTCAATGAGCGCCAGAGATTTTTCAGAAGCCCTTCGTCAAGTCGTGCGTTCAGCAAGTACTGATGACACTCGTGGAGTTTTCACTGGTGTTTTACTGACTGGCATTGCGGGAAAGTTGCGATTGGTCGCAACAGACTCTTATCGCATGTCTGTGCGTGATATCAATACCAACGTTCTCCCCGATGGAACTAGCGTTGTGATTCCGGCGCGAGCATTGGGCGAACTGCAAAAGTTGTTAAGCATCGCAGAGCAGGTGTCGATCAATATCACCGAAAATGATGCAACTTTTGAAGTCGGATCAGTGCGGTTAGTAACACGTTTGTTGACTGGAGCATTTGCTGATTACCAACGTCTCATTCCAGCAAACTCACCGAATAAACTAGTCATCTCACGAGACATAATGTTGGAAGCGATTCGCCGAGTCAAGCATGTGGCCCGGGACCCGATTGGCACACCACTCCGTTTGGAAATTAAAGCAAATAGCGTGACGCTACGAATGGTGACTCCAGATAACGGAGAAGCCGTTGAACAAATTGACGCCGTAGTTCATGGTAACGATATTGAAATTCGCTTCAACAACGAACTATTAACTCAAGGATTAGATGCGTCCGGTGCTGAGGAAATCACTATTCAAACTAGCGAGCCTGGAAAACTGGCCCTGATTCGCGGTGTTGGTCAAGAAGATTTCACATATTTGTTGATGCCTCTGAAGTCGTGACACGAGATGATTGTCGAGCAACTTGAGCTCGTCGATTTTCGTAACTATATCCACGCCTCATTTTCTTTGACGCCAGGCGTGACGGCCATTGTCGGGCGTAACGCGCAAGGAAAAACCAACATTGCAGAAGCAATGGCATTTCTGGCGACGCTTGAGAGTTTTCGTCAGGCCCCTGTGGTGGCTTTGGTGCGTGAGGGGGCAGAACTCGCAACTATTCGCGCCATCGTGCGTCACGAAGACGGTCGGGAGATACAAATTGAGGTGCAGATCCAACGCCAAGGGCGCACCGTGGTGCAAGTCAACAAACAACGCCTTGCGCGAACTCGCGATCTTTTAGGGATTTTGCGAGTTTCTGTTTTTTCTCCGGATGATCTCGAACTAGTGAAGGGCGCACCAGGTGAGCGACGACGCTTCATTGACGAAACCATGGTCAGTTTGGCCCTGAAAAATGATGCTCGACGCCTAGAACTAGATCGCATCTTGAAGCAGCGAAACACGCTATTGCGACAGGCAAACGGTCGGTTAACTCAGGATATTGAGTTCACACTTGATGTATGGGACGAAAAACTTGCGGCTGTCGGTGACGAGGTGGGTCACCAACGAGCCATCGTTTTGGCACAACTGCAACCCCTTGTCGAAGACGCCTATCAACATCTCGCTGGGGCGCCGTTGGCGGTCGGCATTCATTATGAGCCAACGTGGCGGCG
>CALGTP010000784.1 GCA_937902105.1 uncultured Actinomycetes bacterium | reverse complement strand
TTGAAGTACTCTTTAACGCTCATCGTGCATTCCCCTGCAAGCGATCCGCGATCAGTGTGGCGTAGCCCGCGATGTCTACCCAGCTGTCCACTTTGTCAGAATTGCCGTTAACAATGCGCGCCATCTTGTGCACGATCATCTCCAGGGCTTCCCACTGGTCATCGGCAAACGTCTTGTTGTGCATCCGGGCGTGGTCCGCGAGCAACCGTTTGATACCCTGCATGAGCGCAGCGCTGTCCTTGAACCGTCCGTAATCCTTGGCCCGTTCGTCAAGGGTCTCGTCTACATCAGCGGCTTCGACTTCCGGCTCGCGCTCATCCTCGCACAGGTTGTCCAAGACCTGCTTGCGAAGCTTGTACGTCATTGGCTTGGGTGCCTGGAACTTGGTGGCCACCTTTGCCACATCGGCGCTGGGGTACTTGCGGAAATACTCTCTGATTTTGTCAGACTTATTCATTTGGTTTCTCCTTTTCTTTTCTTTTCTTCGGGTTTTCAGTGACTTTCGTAACTAGCTCTGTGGTGGTGAAACGGTGCTCGTTAGCGCATTCGTATCGCCGGTAAGTGAAATTGTCTTTTGGGCGCGCCCGTGTCTCTTTAACAAACGTCCAGGCCTGGCAGTTTGTGACGGGGCACTTCATTTGGCTTTGCGCAAAAGCGCCTTTTGAAGCTGTTCCTCATTCCAACTCAGCTCTCTTGGACGCAGCTTTAAGGATACGCCTATCAGTACCTTGCCGGTGCTCAAATACCGGCCTGTAGCAGCAAGTATTTTGAACACCTTTTCTTCGTTTTTAGTTAATGGTTTAAGCATCTTTCCCTTTCTCCTTTCTGTTTTGAAGGCTTGACTTTATCACATTTAATTCACTTGTCAACAACTCAACCTTTTTTTCTGCATTTAACCAGGCTTCACGCCACAGTCGCTGATCTTCGATACGTTGTGCAGCTGCTTCAAGTAGGTACTCTATCGCTGGGTATATATCCTTGACTGCGTGTAGTTCCTCTTGTAGTTTCATGTTCACTCCATGGATGTTTTAAATATTCTTCACGAAGCAGCCCATACAAAACCAGGTCTCCACCATCGGGAAAAGCCTTACGCATGCGTCCTTCATATTGGAAACCCAGACGTGCAACAAATTGCTGGGCTTTAAGGTTCTCGGCACGGATCAGGCCCGTGACCCGTGGTACTTCAAGCACTTTGAATGGCAACTCAAACGACGCGTGGAAGAAGCGGCGCGACACCCAGTTGCTCCCCGAGCGCGCAGCGATGTGCATGTCAATGTTGGTTCCTGTGTAAGCAGAGAACACCGTAACAGCCAGGAAGTCGCCCTCATCGTCCAGCAGGCTTATTGCCGTGACGTCGCCTGACATGCCTTCAATGCCAATAACTTTTTTGGCCCAGGCAACGGCCTCGTCCTTGCGTTCAAAACGTAGAATTTTCACGATAGTTCTCCGCAATCTCGTCTTCAAAAAGCATCACTTGCTCCTCTGTCAAGGTCTTGGTGATGTCCACCTGGCGCGGCTTACCACTGGGGCCTGTGATGGTTAACAAGACCTTGGTGATGTCCAGCTGCGCGGGCAGTTCTGTGTCTTCCACCAGCATGGCTGGGAGTACTTCAAAAGTGAGTTCGACGGGAAACGTCATCTCGGTCTGATATTTCATTTTTGGCTTTCTCTCTAGTTTTGGCAATACGCTGCAGCGTCAGTGATTCTTTGTAGGCCTGGTCAAACGCGGGGGCCAACAGGCTTTGCATGTACGCACCCATTCCTACTTTGTAAAACGTGGCAATTTCTTTGAGCATGAAATACGCATCTTCGGGGAGGGATACGGTAATCCAACGCTGCCCAGGGCGCTTGGAGGGTGATGCACGTACAGCATCATAGCGGTCCTTCTTCTTAGGACCTGAACGTCGTGGCCTACCCCGTTTTTTCATCGGCTGACGAATGTAAGGTTCTGGGTTAGCAGGTACAACTTGAGTTCGTGGCTTTGGTGATCTTCCCATTAAATTCTCCTTTCTATTGGACTTCCTAGTGTATCGGAAAAAATAGGCTGGGAGCAAGCCCCCAGCCCAAAATTCTCAAAAGGAGAGTAGGGCAACTGCGATTAACCCTCCCTCCATTATGACGCTTCTCCCCAGTTTAGTCCAGTCTCCACATCCACGCGGGAGGGCACTTCTAGGGTTACTGCCTTGGCCATGATGTCTGCGGCCTCGCGGGCCTCGTCAATGTTCCTGACAGACAAGGCTATTTCGTCGTGTACTTGCAACAGCAGGTTAAACCCGGCCTTGTGCAGTGCCACCATGGCAGCTTTGGTCTGGTCGGCGGCTGACCCCTGGATCAGGCGATTGAGCCCCTTGTAGGTGCCCGCGCGCTTGATACGCACGCCGTATTCAATGACTGCTTGCTCACGCGGCAGCGCCTTGTTGACGCCCCACTCCACGGGCTCCCACAGCGGGAAGCGGCACTTGCGGCCCAACAGCGTGCGGATCGACCCGCCAGAGGCCGGGTGCTCAATGCGCTTCATGACCGCGTCCACTGTTCCCTTGAGAAAGGGGACTTTGCTGTGGAACGTGGCAATCAGCTCGCTGGCCTCGTCCAGGGGCAGGTCCAGCTGTGTGGCCAGCTTGGCTTTGCCCATGCCGTACATCAGGCCC
>CALGTP010000783.1 GCA_937902105.1 uncultured Actinomycetes bacterium | reverse complement strand
TCTTCTTTCTTCTTTCTTCTTTCATTTTCTTTCTCACACGCCACCGCATCTTGCAGCATTCCATCCTGACAAAACCAATTCAGAAGCGGAATGAAGGTGCGGACACAAATGTATCGGTTCCGATGTTGGTAAATATTGCTACACTACTATGAGCTTCTGGTGTCTGTGTGTCTATCAAATATGTCCAAACAGCCTATATAAGAAACAAGGGATATTGAGGGTTAAAGGAGCATCATCAAAGCTACGCAGCTATGAGTCTAGTACTTACTGTTCAAGCTACGCCTACCCCTATTCATGCTAATGATCATAATTACACATCGGAGCTGTCCAACATGGGAGCTGGCCAGGGAAGGCCACACTGCAAACACCTAACTACCGGCCTGAGCCTTCGAGAGCACCCACACCTTGTGCAAAGCTGTACAGAACCTTTGCGGATAAATTGATGTGGATTGCAACTCCTTTGTCCCATGGAAGCTGCCGTCGCTCTTTTTCTGGACGTGCACTTTGGATGCAACCGTCTCGGATCTGGCAGCCTTCTGTGCCTTCTTCTCCAAAAACTTAGCCTTGACATCTTTTGTCATGCGCGATCCCAAAAGATAACCCATCTGGAGATTGTGCAGCAAATGCGTGCCTTTTTCGAGGTCAGCCCCATATGGACCTTGGTATGTGAGAACTTTGCTGAAACCGTTCTTTGCCAGCTGCTGGTAGATCTCGCGCTTCAACATGAAACTAGACTTTGGCTGCTCAACCAAACCATAGGTATCTGGCCGGTACAGCATCTGCGCATGCAAAGCGACAGCACAATTGGAGCTAATGAGATTAGTCAGCCGCACTGATTTCACGGCCACATTCCCTTCAGGCCCAAAGACGTGCCTCTGGTGAACATTAATGCTTAGGCCAATGAAATTAGAGCATGGGGGCGCCGACACATTCATGCCCCGCGGCTTCAACCTCATCAGTAAGCCCAGTAGGGCCATGAAACCATCCTTGCCGATCACGTCCTCGTCAATTCCACCGCTCTTGATGTCATACGCAACCCCGCTGCTGCCTCGACTCAGCCAGGTCTTGAGCACCTTCTTTGAGAAGTCGAACGTGGACACCAGATCGAGGTCACGAACGCCGCTCCATTGTTCACAAAACCTACAGACTTCAGGCCAGTGAAGCTCAGCGTCCCACCAATTCATCTCACTCACCTCTGTGGACGTATCATTGCCGCGAATGCCCGCCTCCGCCTCCACCACCACCGCTTCATCTGGCACGCCCTTAGAGCTCATCGCAGCAGCTGGCCGTGCTGGCCGTCTGATGCGCGCTGTCTGCTTGCAGCGCTTGGGCGCCATAGCTGCCTGCCAAAGAGCATGTGCTAGCAAAATGCAGCACTGTTTCTTCCTACCTGATCCGAAATGTCATTGGTCTGAGATCACTGCCAGTGTCCATCACAAGTGCTAGTTAGTTTGGTGCAATGCTGTTTGTTTTTAATACCAAGCCTCATCAACAAACGATTCGCCCAGCCAAAAATCAGAAACCGACACGAAATGCATTCGATAGTCGCTGACCCTTTATCGGGCAGATTTGCCTATCCATTTTATTACTTTATATGTGTTTAACTGTGTAACTCCCAAAGTCCATGGCTGGATGGCTGGAGGGCGCCATCAAAGCTGGATGGCTGGATGGCTGGATGCAGTAATAATAAAACTAACGGTCCTTCTCGACGGCGTCCTGCAACTTCTTACGCAGCCCCGCAGCCCATGCCTCTCGAACCTTGGCTAGCCAAGCTGGCAAGAAAAATAACAGACCATAATTTGAATATATGTTGGAACAGAGTTCCAAAAACAAACTGAATATATGTCGGAACCGAGTCCCAACAACTAGTTTAATATATTTTGGAACTCGATTTCAACATATATTCGTTTTGTTTTGGAACGGATCAAGAAAGGGATGGCTGCCAACAAACATCATCCATAATCTATTAGGGCTCAAGCACACAAAAGTGTCAGAGGTTTTCGGCTTCACCAAATAGGATTGCCACGGAACCGGTCGGCCTGGCCTTACTCTACCCCCCATGCACATTTTATTGGAAAACCTAGGGTTTTCATACGAAATCCAACGGCTTTTATAGGACAACCTACGGCTTGCTTTTATAGGAAAACCGATAGCTTTCAGAACAAAATGCAAAACCCACTCAGCCAATCCAAGCCACGTGAAAGCCTCGTGCGGACTTTTGCGGATCTTGCCAGTCGTAGGGTGTTCCTCATCATGGTTGCATCTCGCACAGTACCTTACATAATGTTCTGCTAGGTTTTATAGGGTTCTGTGAGGTTTTATAAGAAATGTGTTTCTCCGGGTCTCGATTCAAAGTGTCCTACTAATTGGCT